>NZ_JADMOU010000038.1:0-50188 GCF_015558905.1 Bacteroides sp. D55t1_190419_B8 | reverse complement strand
TTACACGGTTTAAAAAGATTGCGCAGCCAAAACCGTGTAATCCGCGTAATCCGTGCCTACTTTCTTACTTATAATATCACTCATAACCGTCAAAAGAGAAGCTATCCAGCAGAAAAAAACATTGGTTAATAATAAAATAGACGGGAATAGTTGTTATTTTTCATAAACGACAACTATTCCCGTCAAATGTATAATGAGACTCTTAATCCTCTGCGTGAGAGAAAAGGCGTTTCCTGGTAGGGAGAAAAGGCGTAGTCTGCCATCATCAAACGGCGTAGCCTGACAACCAAAAACGGCGTGGTCTACACACCTTTATTTCACCCTTCTATTCAACTGATTATTAGCCTTTTCCTGTTTCGATTTTCCGACCCGTTTTCCGGTCGTCTTCTTTTTACCGACTGCAGACTTTGTCTTTCCGGCAAAAGGATTGTTACTTTTTTTGATTGGCATAGACAGCAACTATATAAACAGTACTTATTTCTTATAACTCCTATTCTCCTTCGTAATACTCACCCAAAAACCAGCGAGCCACAAAATCCCAGTTTTCCCGCAACAACTCCTTTCCGTTCTCAAACGGGAACTGTGCTTCCGGCAACAAATCATGTTCCATTCCATATTTCAGCAGATCAAACGGACACAAGCCTTCTTCACAAAACAATTCGTATGCTTCCTCTTCAGCCAGTTCGGCATTGTAGAGCGGATTACGTTTGTCTGCAAAATATTCGGCTACATCAGGACCGATCAACAACCCTTTCGGATTGGCAAAAACCACGAAGTTACCGAACTCCTTTAAGTCAGGCAACAAAGAATCCTCTTCATCTTCCCACTTCAACGACTGCACAAAGAAAAATTTCAGCGCTTCGTAAGAATCAAAGTATAAAAGTGGTTCACCTTTGCTCGCTTCAAGGAAACGTTCTACGTTTGTAGGCATCTTTTCTCCCGGCAAAACTACCGGCAGAGGCATCCGCTTCTTTTGCATCAGCTCCGTTTCCATCAGCCAGTCCGTTGCCAGGTGATCGCTGATAGGAGCCAATTCGAACGCAGCATCCAAACGGTTGTAAAGTGTATCCGCAAACTCCAGCAAATCCGCATCCATCGGGTTCTCTACTCCATCAAAATCATCGCCAACCGGAGAATTGATGGCCCACAAAAGGAAAACAACATCTTCACGGTTAATTTCGTCCGGCAAATATTCCTCCGTCAGTGCGTAGAAAGGCAAATAACGTCCGTAGCTTTTCCGGTGCCAATGAATAAACTGACGCCAGTTTCCGCCATCCGCTACACAATCTTCCAGGTACAAAGCCACCATCAAAGCTACTTGTTGCTGACTTTCCGCTGTTTCCCATTTAAATAAATACGATTCTGCCACCAACGGCAATAAATGATTAGCGAAATCCAGATACCATTCATCCGTGCCTACCACCTTTGCACGACCATGAGCGTCCAGCCATGCTTTCATATATATCTTCTGTTGCTTCATACTACAAACGTTTCAAAGCCAGTTTGATAACCTTTTCTACCGGAGCATCCGGCTCCTCCTTCAAGATAGCCAATACCACCTTCTGTGAAGGTGCAGCAGCAAACCCCAACATCGTCAATGCAGACACCGCCTCTTCCTGCACTTCCGCATTGGCAGGTTGCAACAACAGACCTGCGGAAGCCCCTCCGGCAGCAACCCCTCCCATTGTTTTTATCTTATCTTTCAGGTCGACAATCACGCGTTGCGCAGTCTTCAGCCCGATGCCTTTCACCGTTTTCAGCATGTTCGCATTTTCGGTGCTGATAACGTTCACCAGTTCGGCAGGCGAGAGAGCCGAAAGAATCATACGTGCCGTGTTCCCCCCGATTCCGGAGACGGAAATCAATAATAGGAAAATCTCCCGCTCCTGTTTCTCGGCAAATCCGTAGAGCACATACGCATCTTCACGAATCGCCTCGTAAATATATAGCTTACAGCTTTTCTTTCCTTGAATAGCCGAATAGGTATTCAAAGATATATTGGCGGCATATCCCACCCCGTTACAGTCAATCACCGCGGTTGCCGGACTTAGTTCGGCAAGTTCGCCCCTAATATATTCTATCATATCTAATTATATTCTATCATAACAGGGACAAAGATAAAACAATTTCACCACAGAGGACACAGAGGCCACAGAGTTTTTTCAATGTAGCACATCACACCCTGATTTGCTTTCATGCGGACCGATATCACCTGCTAGTGAAAAAAAATAAAATATTAAAGCAGATGAACCAAAGTTAGTAGTAATTTGTTTACTTTTGCAAGCAAAAGAAAGAAATTTGTTCATTAAAACCAAGAAAAGAATGAAAAAAGTAAGAGCTGCCATCGTTGGTTATGGCAACATTGGACATTATGTACTTGAAGCGCTTCAGGCGGCACCTGATTTCGAAATAGCCGGAGTCGTTCGTCGTGCAGGAGCAGAGAACAAACCGGAAGAGTTGGCAAACTACGCAGTAGTGAAGGACATAAAAGAGCTGGGAGAAGTAGACGTAGCTATTCTTTGCACGCCGACCCGCAGCGTAGAGAAATATGCAAAAGAATATCTGGCGATGGGAATTAACACGGTAGACAGTTTCGATATCCACACCGGTATCGTAGACCTGCGCCGTACCCTGAATGCTACCGCCAAAGAACATAAAGCCGTATCGATCATCTCTGCCGGATGGGATCCGGGAAGCGATTCCATCGTACGCACCATGCTGGAAGCAATTGCTCCGAAAGGCATCACCTACACCAACTTCGGTCCCGGTATGAGTATGGGACACACAGTAGCCGTAAAAGCGGTTGACGGAGTGAAAGCTGCCCTTTCCATGACCATTCCGACCGGCACGGGAATCCACCGCCGCATGGTATACATCGAACTGAAAGACGGATATAAATTCGAAGAAGTAGCCGCTGCCATCAAAGCAGATCCTTACTTCGTGAACGATGAAACACACGTAAAACTCGTTCCGAGTGTAGACGCCCTGCTGGACATGGGTCATGGTGTAAATCTGACTCGCAAAGGTGTATCAGGCAAAACACAGAACCAGTTGTTCGAATTTAATATGCGTATCAACAACCCCGCACTGACCGCACAAGTGCTGGTATGCGTGGCACGCGCTTCCATGAAGCAACAACCGGGATGCTACACGATGGTAGAAGTTCCCGTTATCGACCTTCTCCCCGGCGACCGCGAAGAATGGATCGGACATTTGGTATAATATATTTTATATATAAAACAAAATTAAAATAGAGAAAGGTGATACACCTTTCTCTATTTTTTTTATCTTTGTGAGCATACTACAAAAACACAATTATGAGAAAACTATTTATTCTCTGCGCATTTCTGTTACAATTTCTGTCGCCTGTCCACTCGCAACAAGCCACAACAGCCACCATAGAGCCCAATCTAAAGTACGGAAAACCTTCCAAAGAAGAACTATCTCTCACCTCCTATGCCCCCGACACCACCGCTACGGCTATTTATCTTTTCCATCAGGGACAAAGTGACTTCGTCTACCACGACGGTTTTCAACTGACTACCGAACATTGGGTACGTATCAAAATCCTGAAACCGCAAGGAGTGTCATACGCCGACGTGTCCGTTCCCTACTACTCTCCCACCGATAGGGACGAAGGGCAGGAAAGAGCCAGCGACATAGAAGGCTGCTCCTACAATATGGAAAACGGGAAATGTATAAAAACGTCCATGAAGCGGGAATCCATCTCTTTCGAGCGGATCAACAACCTGTATAAAATGCTAAAATTCTCTCTGCCCGCTGTCAAAGAAGGCACTGTCATCGAATATCACTACAAACTCTACTCCGACTATTTTTCACACATCGACAACTGGATGATGCAGGAAGAACTCCCGATGCTCTACAACCAGTATAAGATCACCATCCCGCATGTGTTTATCTATAACATCGAATTGCGGGGAAAGGACTACATACAAGTGAAACAAAGAGACTCCTCCATCCATGCCACGGAACGTGAGGGAGGCAGTGTAGGCGGAGTCAGCAAAGACTTCACCGTTTCGGCACAGGAAACCACCTTTACCTCACGCAACCTTCCGGCTATCCGTCAGGACGAACCCTACTGCTGGTGCCCGGAAGACTACAAGGTGCAAGTAAGTTTCGACCTGCAAGGCACGCAATTTACCCCCAACGAATACAAGCCATACAGCCAGAAATGGGAAGATGTAGACAATCAACTGTTGAAACCGGAAAATACACAGTTCGGCAAATACCTTTCCTTCACCAACCCATTCCGCCCGGAAACGAAACAGGCATACAACAGCGAAATGAGTTTCGAAGAGAAAATTATCTGCGCCTTTCAGATACTCAAAAAGAAAATGGCATGGAACGGACGCTATCAGCTCTACAGCAAGGAACTCGAAAAGGTGATTCCCAAAGGAAACGGCAGCAACGCCGACCTGAATTTCATCCTTATCAGCATTCTGAAAGACTTCGGGCTGGAAGCCTATCCGGTAGTTTTGAGCCGACGTTCGTCGGGCATGCTGCCTTACAACTTCCCTTCCCTGCAAAAACTGAATACGTTCATTGTCGCCATCTACGACATAAACAAACAGAAATACGTCTTTTTAGACGGCTCCATGGACGTGCCCGCTCTCAATATACTTCCACTCGAACTGTCTGTAAACAAAGCGCGTATCCTCTCCCCGAAAGTGAAAGAAGAAAAGAAATGGGTGAACGTAATGGCTCTTGCCGACAACAAAAGTTTTATGAAGATTGAGGCCCGCATGGAAGGAAACCAAGTGAAAGGACATCGCAGCACCATTCTCTACGGACAGGAAGCCGTAGAATATCAGGCAAACGAGAAGCACAAACAAGACAGTATCGTTTCGACCCCCGAAAGCAATGCCAGCCAGAAAAACAAACTCACCGTCACCAACCTGAAAGTGAAAAAGCAGGAAAATGACTGGGCACTGATAGAAGAAGAATTCGACTTCGTCCTGCAAACCGACCAGACGGATAGCCACCTCTATATTAACCCGATGCTCTTTCCGCAACTAAAAAGCAATCCTTTTATCCAGACGGAACGAGTGCTTCCCATTGAATTTCCTTATCCGTACAAGTTTACAATGCTGACTACACTGACTCTCCCCGAAGGATACGAAGTGGAAGAAACGCCCCAGCCACAAGTCATCCGGACACAAGGAGACGGCTTGCAGTGCAAATATATGATTCAGAGACAGAGAAATACAATCTCACTTAATTATATTTTCTACTTGAAAGAACCTATATTCCTCACCGAACAATACAAACAACTGCAGGAACTATGGACCAAAGTGATCGAGAAAAACAACGCACTCATCGTGCTCAAGAAACTATAGAATCATCACAACTTAAAAACTCCAAAATCATGATGAAAACACTGTTAACCTTCGTTTTCTTACTACTGGGGTGGCAAAGCTCTGCCCAGCAAACAGACACAAACACCATCACCCCCAGCCTAAAATACGGCAAACCATCGGAGGAAGAGCTGAACATGACTGCGTATGCCCCGGACACAGCCGCCACAGCCGTAGTGCTCTATTCAAAGAATACCGCCCGCTACGACCTGATTAACAACGAATTCCGGCTTGTGTACACATACGAAACAAAAATCAAGATACTCAAATCCGAAGGTACGTCTTATGCCGACATCAACATTCCATTTTACTCCAACGCGAACAGTGGAATCATGAAGGAGAATGTCGGTCAGATTGACGCCTCGGCCTACAATATGGAAAATGGGAAAATAGTGCGTACCAAAATGAAACGTGACCTGATTTTCAATGAGCGACTCAACAAAACTTATGAACAGGTCAAATTTTCGATACCTGCCGTCCGCGAAGGAACCGTATTCGAATACAAATATCAGATCAATTCCGACTTTTATTACAGCATCAACCATTGGGAAGCTCAAAGAGATATCCCCGTACTCCTGGCACAATACGACATCACGATTCCGGAATATTTCGAATTCAACCTCGACATGAGAGGATCACATACCTTAAATCCGAAAGATCAGTCGGAAAGCATATCTTTCCACCTGCAATATCAGAATGGGCAGATCGAAAAAATCGATTGTACGGGACGCCATCTAAGTTTCACCGGCAAACAATTACCCGCTCTCCGCCCGGACAGCTACGTATGGTGTGCAGACGATTACAGGAGCGGCGTCAACTTCGAACTGCGGGGGATCAGCTTCCCCGGAGCACTCTACAAATCATTTACGCACACCTGGACGGAAATTGACAAAATGCTGATGGAGGACGAAGATTTCGGTTCGCCACTCAAAATGCGCAACCCGTACCGGGACGAAATGACGTCACTGGCTCTCGACAAGCTCTCCGACCGACAGGATAAGATTGCGGCCATCTACACGTTCCTCAAAAGCAAAATTTCGTGGAACGGGCAATACGCCCTCTACGGCAGCGAAGTGAAAAAGGCTGTCAAAAACGGCACAGGAAGCAATGCGGATATCAACTTTGCGTTAATGAGTATGTTGCGTGACGCTCAAATTCCCTGTTATCCGGTAGTCATGAGTCGTAAAAACCTGGGAATCCTTCCCCTTAGCCATCCTTCTATCCAGAAGCTCAATACCTTTATTGTCGGCATAGCCGACACCGACAGCACTTTTGTGTTCCTCGACGGTTCCGTGACCAACGGATTCATGAATATCCTGCCACCGGTATTGATGGTAAACCGCGCACGCCTCATCAATGGCATAGGCCAAGACAACTGGATAGACTTGAGCAGGCTCGGGAAAAACCAGATACGTTCATCCGTCAAAGCTCAAATTCATCCTGACGGAAAGATCACCGGCAACCGCCAATCGGGCTACGTCGGACAATATGCCTCCGGTTTCCGCAGCCGTTACCATGCAGCCAAAGACAGCACGGAGTTTATCAACAAACTGGAAACGGAAGAAAACATCAAGATAACCAAGTTCACTACGGAAGGAGTGAACATCTTCTCACCCAAAGTGACGGAAAGTTTCGAGTTTGAGAAGCAGGCAACCGTAAACGATCATCTGATTTACGTCAACCCATTGATTTTCATGCATGTCAGCAAGTGTCCGTTTACCCAGGTAGAACGACGACTGCCACTGGAAATGCCTTACACCGAACAGCTCATGCTGGTGGTCAACCTGACACTTCCCGAAGGATATGCCGTAGACGAACTGCCACAGTCGATGAATCTGCAAACGGAAGACAGGCAAGGATTCTGCCGATACAACATCCAGCAAAAAAATAACACAATCACCGTCACTTACTCATTCGCTTTCAACAAACTACTTCATCTCATCGACGAATACAAAGGAGTGAAAGCGTTCTGGGAAATGATTGCCGAGAAAAACAACGAGATTTTAGTACTCAAGAAAATATAAACTTTACCTATTTATAAAATGATTCGTTCCAGCCACCCCATCCTGAAACAAAGGATATGCCGGGCATTCGGTCTGTCCTGTGCCATTCTTTACCTAAGTCTGCACATACAGCCGGCATGTGCACAGGATATTCTCAAGGATGCCAATTCCATCATCGTGGAAGCACGCACAGAGGTTCTCTGCAAATCCATGACTCAATCCATAGAAAAAGAAAGCCTGACAATCAGCGTCCTCAACCGTAAAGGATTGGAGGCAGCCCGTTTCTTCTGCGGATGTGACATGTTCCGTTCTTTGCAGAAATTCTCCGGAGAAATCCTCAATGCCACCGGACAAAGTGTACGTAAGATAAAGAAATCCGAACTACAGAAAAGTGAATACAGCTCTTCGCTTACCACGGACGATTATTTTTATTATTACGAATGTAATTATCCTTCTTTCCCTTTCACAGTGAAATACGAATGGGAAATGAAATGCAACAACGGACTGATCGGCTATCTCCCTTTTGTCCCGCAGGCAGAATTTAACCAGGGAGTGGAGAAAGCGACTTACCGGATCGAGCTGCCCGCAGGACAAGGATGCAGATACCGCGAACTGAACACGCAGGGAAAAGGAATCGAAGTGAAGGAGTCCACCGGAGCCGACGGGCAGCAAGTGATCGAAGCCACCGCTTCCAAGCTCTCTCCCATCATCAAAGAACCTTTCGGTCCGGATTTCGCCGAGCTATTTCCACGTGTCTACTTTGCTCCCTCCGCTTTCAAGTACGACAAGTCGGAAGGCGATATGAGCAGCTGGCAAAAGTACGGAGAATGGCAATACCAACTGCTCGACGGACGCGACCTGCTCACCGAACCTTTCCGCGCCAAGCTGCACGAACTGACAGCCAGCTGCACTACCGACCGGGACAAGGTGAAAGCAATCTACGATTATCTGGCCAAAACCACCCGTTACGTGAGCATCCAACTAGGTATCGGAGGCTTACAGCCCATTGCCGCCACCGATGTTTGTCGCACAGGATTCGGCGACTGTAAAGGATTGTCCAATTACACCCGCGCCATGCTGAAAGAGTTGGGAATTGCTTCCACTTATACAGTCATCAGCACCACCAACGAGCGTTTGCTACCAGACTTCTCCAGTGCCAACCAGATGAATCACGTCATCCTGCAAGTTCCGCTTCCCCAAGATACGCTCTGGCTGGAATGTACAAATCCATCGCTTCCCTTCGGCTATGTCCACCAAGACATTGCGGGACACGACGCCTTACTCATCGAACCGACCGGCGGCCAGATGTATCGCCTGCCCACCTATCCCGACTCGCTGAACACACAGCACATCGTTGCCAACATCACCCTCTCCCCCACAGCCGAGGCACGGATAGAGGTGAACGAAATCTCCCGGATTTTTCAATATGAGAATGAAGCAGGCATCGTCTATCTGGAGCCCAACAAACAAAAAGACCGCATCCGTTCAAGCATCAACTTATCCCAAGCCGATATTCAGAACCTGCAAATCAGCGAGTGCAAGGAGGCCAATCCGTCTATCACCTTCGACTACACTGCCACCAGCAATCAATACGGGCATAAAACGGGCAACCGTCTGTTTATCCCCGCCAATGTGTTCCGAAAAGAATTCAGTGTTCCTCCTGTGACGAAGCGCACCTATCCCATTTACATCAACTACGGATACACAGATGCCGACAGCATCCGCATCCAACTGCCGGAAGGATATGTAATCGAAGGACTTCCGAAACCGCTTGACGTGAAAAGCAAGTTCGGCAGTTTCCATTCCGATATTCAGGTGAAAGATAAGGAAATCTACATCACTCACCGATTGTTTATGTGCAAAGGGGTTTACAGTCCGGATGAATATGCGGCATTCATTGATTTCCGCAAGCAAGTGGCAGGACAATATGGAGGAAAAATCATTTTAAAAAAAGAATAAGGAGGGAAACGCTTTACGGAAAATAAAGTATCTTTGCGACTCAACATTTTTTGTGACTTAACCATTCAAAAAAAGGAACATTGAAGAACAAACGATACAATAATATAGAAGAATGGGCAAATACCCTTAGTCACGGAGCAGGTATCCTGCTTGGAATCGTGGCCGGATATTTCCTATTGGAAAAGGCTTCCGAGAATATGGAACCGCAGTGGGCAGTTGCTTGTGTATCCGTCTATCTGGCGGGGATGCTTTCCTCTTATATCAGTTCTACGTGGTATCACGGCAGCCGTCCGGGAAAACTGAAAGAGTTGCTCCGCAAATTCGATCATGGAGCTATCTACCTGCACATCGCGGGCACCTACACTCCTTTCACGCTACTTGTCCTGCGGCATGCCGGAGGATGGGGATGGGGAATCTTCGCTTTCGTCTGGCTGTCGGCTATTGCCGGTTTCATTCTTAGCTTCAAAAAGCTGAAAGAACACAGCAACCTCGAAACGGCCTGTTATGTGGGTATGGGTGCGTGCATATTAGTGGCCATGAAACCTTTGCTGGATCATCTGGGAGAACTGGGAGCCACTACTGCTTTCTGGTGGCTGATCGGCGGTGGAGTCTCATACATCGTGGGAGCTGTCTTTTATTCATTGCGCAAACCGTATATGCATGCCACTTTCCATTTGTTTTGCCTGGGAGGCAGCATCGGACATATCATTGCAATCTGGCTGATTCTGTAAGGAATGGTAGGGACAAAAAAAAGGCTATCTATCCCAGACAGCCAATCTTTGTTAACCTTAAATCTAATACTATGAAAAACACAGTACAAAGATACGGACTTTTCGGTCATCTCCAAATTTTCAGGCCAAAGCAGCCCAACTTATAACACGGTTTAATAAAAAGCAGAGGTTCGTTAACGTTTAACGCAACAAAGTTAAAAATTAACGAATCGTTTATTAACTATTTAAACAATCAGATCACCTGAATTTAAAACGAACAAACAAACAGATTCACAAATTCGTTATATAGAAAAGAGGAACTTAAAACGAAAACGATTTAGAACGCAAATTTATGGATTGGGAAAATCACCTGATAAAACACCTGCAATGGTCGGACTCCATCATCAACCGGGAGGCAAAAGAACACGTAGCCCGTGAAATTGCCGCCACGGCAAAAGACGGGGATGTGATAGGAGCCGGCTCCGGCTCTACAGTCTACCTGACTCTGTTCGAACTCTCACGACGAATTCGTGAAGAGCACTTGCATATCGAAGTGATTCCCGCCTCACAAGAAATCTCGATGAGCTGCATACAGCTAGGCATCCCCCAAACTACCCTCTGGAACAAACGCCCCAACTGGACATTCGACGGAGCGGACGAAGTAGATCCGCAACAGAACTTGATTAAGGGACGTGGTGGAGCGATGTTCAAAGAGAAACTACTGATTAGAAGCAGCCGCAAAACGTTCATCATCATCGACCCCAGTAAGCGTGTGAATCAGTTGGGAAGCAAATTTCCCATCCCGGTAGAGGTCTTTCCGGACTCACTGACTTATGTAGAGCATGAGTTGCAGCGACTGGGTGCATCCGAAATTGTTCTCCGTCCTGCTCATGGCAAAGACGGACCTATCTTTACCGAAAACGGCAACTTTATCCTCGACACCCGTTTCAACTACATCGACTCTTCGCTCGAAGAACAACTGAAGGCAATCACCGGTGTTATAGAGAGTGGACTTTTCATAGGTTATGACATCGAAGTAATTGTGGCGGAATAAAATAACAGCAATTGAAAATCCCGTTTTTGTAGAAACGTAAATTTGTTTGTTCTAATGCAAATTAAATAGTATGGCTTTACACTTATTTTAGTTAGTAGAACTAGGTTGTCTGACACCCGGGTGTCAGACAACTTATACTTGCAGTGCTTCATATTCTCCTTTACTATCACTTATAATTTCAATCACTATCAGATTATAACGTTTAACTCATGCCTTCAAAACACGAACATTAAAAATGCTTAGATGAAGAAAAACACCGGGAAATTCATTCAAAATTTGGGTAGAATATTAATCCCATCTCAAAAATCAATGAGAAGCAAAGATTACTAAATAAATGAGAATTGATAAAGGAAGTTTCAATAAAAGAAACGGAAGAATAGGTTATTTTTTAAAATCCGAAACAAAAACATTGAAAAACAATAAGATAGGAGAAAAAAGCACGAGGAAAGGGAGAAAAAAAGATCAATAAGTCTTAGCAGAACTTGGTACATTCGTGATTGTAAACTTACCGTCAATATCAGTGATAGTACCAAGGGTAGTGCCATTCACCAATATTGAAGCACCTACGACAGGTTGCCCATCTTCTTCAGAGGTAACCAAACCGGTAACTCTGGATGTTTGCGCTGTCACCAGACCTATACCTATAAAAAGGAAGGTCATTAAGAACATCAATTTTCTTTTCATAAATTCTCTCTTAAATTTAACCTATAAACAGATTTTTTGTCTCTAACAGGTTGCAAAGATAACACGAATTATGACAAATCGAAAAAAGTGTTACGTATTTAACTAAAAAATATCGTTTTGAAAGCAAGAACTTTCTAAAAACTGATAGGTTAAAACAAAACGTTTCCAATTTAGCATCTTTTAAAAGATGATTTCTATCAGAAAGAAAGCATCAAAATCAGGCTTTTCAAGGAAAAGTGAACATTATTACCTCCTAAACGGTATCTTTTTATCATTTTACACCTTCAAAAAGGTTAAAGAACTATTAACAATGATAAAGGCAGAAACTTCTACATACCAAGTTCTGCTAAAACTTTGCGCGTTTCTTATGTAGGAATGATTTCGCAGGACGTTTCCATCAAACCGGGAGTGATAAATGTTGTATTAAAAAGCGACGCGAAAGCACTGGATGAGGTTGTAGTGACAGCCATGGGTATCTCGCGCGAGAAAAAAGCACTGGGTTACGCCGTTCAGGACGTAAAATCAGATCAACTGACGCAAGCTGCCAACTCTAATCTGGCGGGAGCATTGCAAGGTAAAGTGTCAGGTCTGGACGTTAAACCTTCAAGTGGTATGCCGGGAGCTTCTTCACAGATCACCATCCGTGGTGCACGTTCTTTCTCGGGTGACAACACTCCGCTTTACGTTATTGACGGAATGCCGGTGACCAGTACTCCTGACGTTAGCACAGACATTCAGAACAATGGTAGTGTGAGCGGAGCGGACTTCGCCAACCGTGCAGTGGATATCGACCCTAATGATATTGAAAGTATCAACATTTTGAAAGGTCAGGCTGCTTCTGCGCTTTATGGTATCCGCGCTTCCAATGGTGTGATTATCATCACGACCAAAAGCGGTAAAGGACTGGAAAAAGGCAAACCGCAGGTTAGCTTCTCTTCCAATGTCAGCTTCGATGTAGTCGGTCGTCTGCCGGAGTTCCAGAAAACATATGCACAAGGTTCGGGGGGAGTATTCAGTGCCACTTCGGGAACATCTTGGGGACCTAAGATTTCCGAACTTCCCAACGACGCAACGTATGGTGGTAGTAATGCAAATAGTGACTATGCCAAAGAGTATGGTGTACATCAAGGAAAATATTATGTTCCCCAACGTGCAGCAGCTGGTCTTGATCCATGGGTCACTCCACAGGCATACGACAATGCCAAGGATTTCTTCGACACAGGAATTACCTGGAGTAACTCACTGAATGTAGCACAGATGCTCGATAAAAGCTCCTACTCTATCTCATTGGGAAATACACATCAAGATGGTATTATCTCAAGCACTGGCATGGATAGATATAATGTAAAGGTAAGTGCGGACACCAAACTGACTAATAACTGGAGCTCCGGATTTACAGCTAACTACATCACCACTTCCATCGATAAAGCGGTGACTTCCGGTAATGGTCTGTTGAGAACGGTTTACGCAGCCCCTCCCAGTTATGATCTGGCCGGGATTCCAAGCCATGTAGACGGCAACCTGTACGCACAAAATTCTTTCCGTGGCAGTTTTGACAACGCTTACTGGGCGATGGAGAACAACAAATTTACGGAAGATACCAACCGTTTCTTCGGAAATGTATATGCAAGCTATCAGACTGATTTCGGCACAACGAACCACAAGTTGAACGCTAAATACATGGTTGGTGTGGATGCTTACACCACTCATTACGTAGATAGCTACGGATACGGTAGTAACACCGGTGGCGGTCGCGGACAGATCGAGAACTACGGCTGGACGAACGCTACATACAACTCATTACTGACCATCAACTACGACTGGCACATCAATGAAGACTGGGGACTGAATGCGGTAGTGGGTAACGAAATTATCCAAAGCAACAGAAAGAAGTATTATGAATATGGTACGAACTACAACTTCCCGGGATGGAACCACATCAACAACGCCACTACTCAACAGACGGAGGAAGAGACATGGAAAAACCGTACAGTAGGATTCTTCGGTAACATATCGGCTTCTTACAGAAATATGCTTTATCTGACCCTCACCGGACGTCAGGACTACGTATCTAATATGCCACGCAACAACCGCTCGTTCTTCTATCCTTCTATTTCGGCCGGTTTTATCCTGACGGAATTGGATGCATTGAAAAACAATGTCGTTAATCACGCTAAATTGAGAGTATCTTATGCGGAAGTAGGACAGGCAGGAGATTTCCTCGAAAACTACTACTCGACTCCGACATACGGAGGTGGTTTCTATATGCTGACTCCAATCATGTACCCGATGAAAGGCACTACCGCCTATACTCCGTACTACACGATTTTCGACCCGAAACTGAAACCGCAGAACACACGTTCGTATGAAGTGGGTGCTGACGTGAACTTCCTCGATAACTTAATCACATTCAGTTATACGTACTCACGCCAGAATGTAAAAGACCAGATTTTCGAAGTGCCTTTGGCTTCTTCTACCGGTGCTAGCAAACTACTCACCAACGGTGGAAAGATTCATACCAACACGCATGAATTCACTCTCGGCTTCAACCCCATCCGAACGAAGAATATCAATTGGGATTTTGCATTCAACTGGACAAAGATCGACAACTACGTAGATGAACTGGCACCGGGTGTAGAAAATATCTCCCTGGGTGGTTACGTTACTCCACAGGTACGCGCTTCAGCAGGTGAAAAATTCCCTGTAATCTATGGTGTAGGTTTCAAGAGAGATGAAAACGGCAATCGTCTGGTAGACGAAAACGGTCTTCCTATTGCTGGTGAAGCACAGGTAATCGGCAAGGTTTCTCCGGACTTCCTGATGGGCTTCAACACCACATTACGCTTATGGAAGTGTACTATCAGCGCAGTACTCGACTGGAAACAGGGTGGGCAGATGTACAGTAGAACAACCGGACTGGCAGACTACTATGGTGTCAGCAAGAGAACGGAAAATCGTGAAGGTACTATCATCTTCGACGGATATAAAACTGATGGAACTAAAAATGATATCGCCATCACTGGTGCAAACGCACAACAGGTATATTACAGCCGTCTGAACGATATCAACGAATCTTCAGTGTATGACAACTCTTTCATCAAACTGCGTGAAGTAGCTGTCAACTACAAAATTCTTCAAAAACGTTCGATTGAACTTTCTGTGAATGCATTTGCCAGAAACATCTTGATCTGGGCACAATTGCCCGACCTCGATCCGGAAGCCAGTCAGGGTAACAACAACATGGCAGGAGCATTTGAAGATTATTCAATGCCGCAAACAGCTAGTTTCGGCCTTGGTTTCAACATTAAATTTTAATCTGCAAGACAATGAAAAAATATAAATCAATAGGAAAATTGCTAGCAGTTTCTTTCTTGACTGCTGCCATTGCTTCTGCTTGTACGGAAGACGCAATGGATAAAATCAATGAAAACCCTAACAATCCGTTGGATGCGCCCGCTAAGTTCTTAATTACGGACTTAGGCGTAAGTACTGCATTCAGCACTGTAGGAGGGGATTTCTCGCTCTATTCTTCTGTTTACATAGAACATGAAACGGGTATATCCAACCAGCTTTACCGCGCGGAAGTACGCAGCGGAGAGCCCACAACGGCTACTACCTACAACAATGCATGGATCAACGTGTACTCAAATATCAAGAATGCTAAAATCATTATCAAGAAGTGCGAAGAAGATCCTTCGGAAAAAGGAAACGTAGTGACGGAAGCGATTGCTAAAATCCTGCTCGCCTACAATGGAGCTGTGGCAGCCGATGTGTTTGGAAACACACCGTATAGCCAGACAGGTATCCTCAATCCGGACGGTACACCGATGTATATGCAACCTAAAATGGATACACAGGAAAGTATCTATCAGGAAGTAATGCAGAACCTGGATGATGCCATCACTCTACTGAATAACGGTACTGCCAAAGATACGGGCTTATCCGGTGCAGTCGGTTCTAAAGACTTGATCTATGGTTCAAACACCAGTACACAGGCAAGTATGTGGCTTAAAACGGCCTATGCGTTAAAAGCACGTTATACAATGCGTCTGCTCAATAAAAGTGCCAACAAGACTACAGATCTTCAGAATATTCTTACTTATGTGAGCAAATCATTTGCCAACGCAAGTGAAGAATGTAAGTTGGCCGTTTACGATGCTGATTCGCAATTGAATCCGCTTTGGTCCTTCAGCTACAGCCGCAACAGTTTAGCAGCTAGTGCAAGTTTGATTGAAAAGTTCGTTGAGCGCAATGACCCCAGAGCACCGCAAGCATTCCTGGAACCTGATCCTACCGGATATATCACTTATGGATACGGAGCTACGCAAGCTACGGACATCGCAGGCATCAAAGCGGCTCCTAACGGAACTCCGCAAGAGTTGCAGAATAATTATGGTATGTCGATGATATCATGGGCTATGTCGGCTCCTACTCTTTTAATCAGCTATCACGAAGTGAAATTCCTTGAAGCAGAAGCATTGTGCCGTTTGGGAGACAGACTGGACGAAGCTAAGACTGCTTTGAAAAATGCAATCACTGCCGGATTCGAGAATCTGGAAAATTCAATTATAAATGCCGCAGACACTTGGATATATGATGGTGACAGCGATTTGGGTGCAGATGTGGCAGAAGCCTATTTCACGGATAAAGTGGAACCTTTGTTCAATGCTAATCCTCTGCAAGAGACAATGATACAGAAGTATCTTGCTTTCTTCGGCGCATCCGGCGAATCACTGGAAGCCTATAATGACTACCGCCGTCTGAAAGGTGCAGGAGAAAACTTCATTGTACTGAAAAACCCGCAGAACAGCAGTAAATTCCCATTGCGCTTCGGTTATGGAGCAGACGATGTATTGGCAAATCCTGAAGTGAAAGCTGCTTTCGGTGATGGACAGTACGTATATAGCGAGGCCGTATGGTGGGCTGGCGGAAACAAATAATGAACTTAAAATCTCTCAAAGGAGAGACTTTACATAGAGTCGTTTCTGTACTCTAACAAATTAACAAAGACGAACAAAAATAGGCCAACCGTGAGGTTCGCCTATTTTATTTTATCCAAATGCATTAGATGAAGTTAGAGTAATACCATTTTCCTACCCAATCATACTTCTTTTCCATGCTTTTACGTCTTTAACGCTTAAGCACTTTTTTGGTAAATTAAAAAAATCTCGTAAGAATCAATCTTACCACTGCAAATCGGGTAAATATTTACTCAACGTAGTGCGGAGAATACCCAAGGTGATAGGTTTCACCAATACTTCAGTTACTCCTGCATTCATTGCATTTTCCTTATCCGAGCTAAAAGCATAAGCCGTCTGCATGATAATAGGAATTTCTGTGTTAGATTCACGAATTATCTTCGTTGCTTCCAATCCGTTCATCACCGGCATCTTAATATCCATCAGCATTGCTTTGGCTCTTTGCTGGTGTTGCTGAAACAACTCCACCATTTCCTGGCCATTTTTAGCCCACTCGATATCACACTTTTTGCCTATGATAGCCTTGATTAATTTAAAGCTGCTGTCATCGTCTTCAGCTACCAAAATTAAAGGTCTGAATTCATTCATTTGTTCGCTTTCCATATCGCTTATATATTGTTTTTTTATCTGTTTTTTTAGAGCTATCTTCCTTTTCAGCCCGCAAGGTATAAAAAATATTCATATATTTCGCTATCTTTGCGCCTCAATTTAAAAGAATAGTATGATTTCTGTTGACGGACTAGCCGTAGAGTTTGGCGGCACTGCTTTATTTAGTGATATTTCTTTCGTAATTAATGAAAAAGACCGCATCGCTCTGATGGGCAAAAACGGGGCTGGGAAAAGTACGCTGCTGAAGATTTTGGCAGGCGCACGGCAACCGACACGTGGAAAAGTTTCCGCACCCAAAGATTGCGTAGTAGCATACCTGCCTCAACATCTGATGACGGAAGACGGAAGAACAGTGTTTGACGAAACGGCACAGGCTTTTTCACATCTTCATGAGATGGAAGCGCAGATCGAAAAGTTGAACAAGGAGCTTGAAACACGGACGGACTACGAGAGCGACAGTTACATGGCGCTGATCGAGGAAGTGTCCAGTTTGAGCGAGAAGTTTTATTCAATCGATGCTACTAATTATGAAGAGGATGTGGAAAAGGCATTGCTTGGATTAGGATTCGCCCGAGGAGATTTCCAACGCCAGACGAGTGATTTCAGCGGTGGATGGCGAATGCGTATCGAACTCGCCAAATTGCTGTTGCAGAAACCGGATGTGCTCTTGCTCGATGAGCCGACGAATCATCTGGATATCGAATCTATTCAATGGCTGGAGGATTTTCTTATTAATAATGGAAAAGCGGTCATTGTAATTAGTCACGACCGTAAATTCGTGGATAATATTACAACACGCACCATCGAAGTGACGATGGGACGTATCTATGATTACAAGGTAAATTACTCGCAATATTTGCAGCTGCGCAAGGATCGCCGCGAACAGCAACAGAAGGCTTATGACGAGCAGCAGAAGTTTATTGCTGAAACGAAGGAGTTTATCGAACGGTTCAAGGGGACTTATTCAAAGACGTTGCAGGTGCAGAGCCGCGTCAAAATGCTGGAAAAGCTGGAATTGCTCGAAGTGGACGAGGAGGATACTTCTGCATTGCGACTGAAATTCCCGCCTTCGCCCCGTTCGGGCAGTTACCCGGTCATCATGGAGGGTGTTGGAAAGACATACGGAGACAAAGTGGTATTCCGCAATGCAAATCTGACGATTGAGCGTGGTGATAAGGTAGCTTTCGTTGGTAAGAACGGTGAAGGTAAGTCTACGCTCGTGAAGTGTATCATGAAGGAGATTGAGCATGACGGTACATTGACTCTCGGACATAATGTGCAAATCGGATATTTCGCTCAAAATCAGGCTTCGCTGATGGATGAAAACCTGACGGTTTTCCAAACGATTGACGATGTAGCCAAAGGGGATATCCGGAACAAGATTCGTGATTTGCTGGGGGCGTTTATGTTTGGCGGTCCCGAGGAATCGATGAAAAAGGTCAAAGTGCTTTCGGGTGGAGAGCGTACCCGTCTGGCTATGATTAAATTATTGCTGGAACCTGTCAACCTCCTGATTTTGGATGAGCCGACGAATCATCTGGACATGAAAACGAAAGATATTCTAAAACAGGCATTGCTGGATTTTGATGGTACGCTGATCGTCGTTTCACACGACCGTGACTTCCTTGACGGGCTGGTTACCAAGGTGTATGAGTTCGGTAATCAAAAGGTGACGGAACATCTTTGCGGTATCTATGAGTTCCTCGAAAAGAAGAAAATGGATTCGTTGCAAGAACTGGAAAAGAAATAATAAATAATAAAAAGAGGGTATCGGCTACAGGCGAAATAAAAGTATTTGTATATTTGCATTTTGAAGCTCTGAAAAGCGGATAACCTCTAAAAGAAAGGATGAAAGGGAAGAAACGAATTATAGTAACTCTGCTGTTTTTTATCAACATTATTATGTTGGTGGCAGCGGTTATTCCCCATCATCATCACCCCAACGGAATGATTTGCATGAAGCAGGACTTGCCTGTAGAACAGCAATGTCCCACGCATCATCATCACCCGGGAAACGACTCATGTTGCAGCAGCGAATGTATGACTCGTTTCTACTCTCCCACTCCATCCATACATACGGATAGCGGACCGGATTATGTATTCATCGCTACCTTATTCACGGATGTAATCATCGAACATTTATTACGACCGCAAGAGAAACGGATTAAAAACTATTACGTTTACCGAGACTCCCTGCATGGTACGGATACTCATCGTACCACTTCTCTTCGTGCCCCTCCCTACTCTGTTTTTGCGTAAAAGCGTAAATGCAAATTAGTTGCATCTGCGCTACCTTATCTTTGTAGCGTAAAAAGAAAACAGTAAAATTTAGTAGGAAAATATCATTATGAAAAAACTTATTTTCGTGGGAATCCTGGGCTTATTCGTGCTGGGATCCTGTAATAATAGTACCGTCACACACACACGATGAACACGATCATGCCGCGGAAGGACATAATCACGAGGCAGAAGGACCCGATCATTCCCATGAAGGCGAATGTAGCGGAGAACACAATCATGAAGCAGCCGATGAATACAACGAAGCTGCCGAAGCCCACAGTGATGAAATCATTCTTCCGAAAGCGAAAGCTGAAGCAGCCGGTGTAAAGGTGAGCGTTATTGAACCTGCACCTTTCCAGCAAGTGATTAAAACCAGCGGACAGGTGCTGGCTGCTCAAGGGGATGAATCGGTTGCCGTAGCTACAGTAGCCGGCGTGGTATCTTTCCGTGGAAAAGTAACGGAAGGAATGAGCGTCGGCAGCGGCACTCCGCTAGTCACTATTTCTTCAAAGAATATCGCCGATGGTGATCCGGTGCAACGTGCCCGCATTGCCTACGAGGTATCCAAGAAGGAATACGAACGTATGAAGGAGCTTGTTAAAAACAAGATCGTATCCGACAAGGATTTTGCACAAGCGGAGCAAAGTTACGAAAACGCCCGTCTTAGTTACGAAGCTCTTTCCAAGAATCATTCGGCTATCGGACAAAGCATTACGGCTCCTATTGCCGGATATGTGAAAAGTATTCTCGTGAAAGAAGGTGACTATGTGACAATCGGACAACCGCTGGTAAGCGTGACGCAGAACCGTCGTCTTTTCCTCCGTGCCGAAGTGTCGGAAAAGTATTACCCGTATCTCCGCACCATCAGTTCCGCCAATTTCCAGACTCCTTATAATAATCAGGTGTACGAGTTGAAAGCATTGAACGGTAAACTTCTCTCTTTCGGAAAAGCTGCCGGAGACAATTCTTTTTATGTGCCTGTCACTTTTGAGTTCGACAATAAAGGGGAAGTGATTCCCGGCTCATTCGTAGAGGTATTCCTGCTTTCTTCAGCAATGGAAAACGTGATTTCTCTTCCGCGCACCGCGCTGACAGAGGAACAAGGCATATTCTTCATATATCTGCAACTGGACGAAGAGGATTATAAAAAACAGGAAGTAACGATAGGAGCCGACAACGGCAAAAGCGTTCAAATCCTGACTGGTGTAAAGGCTGGCGACCGTGTAGTGACCGAGGGTGCTTATCAGGTTCGACTGACAAGCGCAAGCAATGCAATCCCGGCACACAGCCACGAACACTAAAGAGACCAGGCGTTGCAACCGTTTTTTTGTGCGGCGCATCTATCAAGTTATTTATAACTCTCAATTAATGAAATATCATGCTTAATAAAATTATACATTACTCCCTACACAACCGGTTGGTTGTAGTTTGTGCGGCCATCCTCCTGCTTATTGCGGGAACGTACACCGCCATGCATACGGAAGTAGACGTATTCCCCGACCTAAATGCACCTACGGTAGTAATCATGACCGAGGCGAACGGTATGGCTGCGGAAGAAGTTGAACAGCTCGTTACTTTTCCTGTTGAAACTGCCGTAAACGGAGCTACGGGTGTGCGTCGTGTCCGCTCTTCCTCTACTAACGGATTTTCCGTTGTCTGGGTAGAATTTGATTGGGGAACGGATATTTATCTCGCCCGTCAGATTGTTAGTGAGAAATTAGCGGTGGTGAGCGAATCACTGCCGGTCAATGTCGGCAAACCGACTCTTGGACCGCAATCTTCTATCTTGGGCGAAATGCTCATCATCGGTCTGACTGCCGACTCCACCTCCATGCTCGATCTTCGCACGATTGCGGACTGGACCATCCGTCCACGCCTGCTGTCTACCGGAGGAGTGGCACAAGTGGCTGTGCTCGGAGGAGATATCAAAGAATATCAGATTCAGCTAGATCCCGAACGGATGCGTCATTACGGCATCTCGATGGGAGAAGTGATGGCTGTAACACAGGATATGAACCTAAATGCCAATGGAGGTGTGCTCTATGAATTCGGAAATGAATATATTGTACGTGGTGTACTCTCCACTTCGAAAACAGAGCAACTTGGCAAAGCGGTAGTAAAGACAGTGAATAACTTCCCTGTCACGCTGGAAGATATTGCAAACGTAACCATCGGCCCGAAGGCTCCGAAGCTGGGTACTGCTTCAGAACGCGGTAAATCTGCCGTCCTGATGACTGTTACCAAGCAACCGGCTACCAGCACACTGGAACTGACGGACAAACTGGAAGCATCTCTGAAAGACCTCCAGAAAAATCTGCCACCGGACGTAAAAGTTTCAACGGACATATTCCGCCAAAGCCGCTTCATCGAAAGCTCCATCGGCAATGTGAAGAAATCACTCTTTGAAGGAGGTATTTTCGTTGTCATCGTGCTTTTCCTGTTCCTGACAAATGTACGTACTACGCTGATCTCATTGGTGACACTACCACTTTCCCTGCTCGTTTCGATCCTGACTTTACACTACATGAGGCTGACAATCAACACCATGAGTCTTGGAGGTATGGCGATAGCTATCGGTTCATTGGTAGACGACGCCATTGTCGATGTGGAAAACGTATATAAACGACTGCGGGAGAACCGCCTGAAAGCGGAAGCAGAAAGACTAAGTACGCTCGAAGTGGTATTCAATGCGTCGAAAGAGGTGCGCATGCCTATCCTTAATTCAACGTTGATTATCGTAGTCAGCTTTGTTCCGTTATTTTTCTTGAGCGGCATGGAAGGCAGAATGTTGGTTCCACTAGGTGTTGCTTTTATCGTAGCCCTGTTTGCGTCTACGATAGTTGCCCTGACACTGACTCCGGTGCTCTGCTCTTATCTATTAGGAAGCAATAAGACGAACAAGAAACTGAAAGAAGCTCCTGTTGCCCGCTGGATGAAAGGGATTTATGAAAAAGCACTGACTTGGGTACTGGCACATAAACGTGTGACTCTCGGAAGTACAATCGGACTTTTTGTAGTTGCCCTCGGAGTGTTTTTCACACTTGGACGCAGCTTCCTTCCTTCGTTCAATGAAGGATCGTTTACTATCAATATCAGTTCTCTGCCGGGTATTTCGCTGGAAGAAAGCAACAAAATGGGACATCGTGCCGAAGAGTTATTAATGACGATTCCCGAAATACAAACGGTAGCCCGGAAAACGGGACGTGCTGAATTGGATGAACATGCGTTAGGAGTCAATGTTTCTGAAATAGAAGCTCCGTTCGAATTGAAAGACCGCTCGCGCAGTGAACTGGTAGCTGATGTACGTGAAAAATTAGGTACGATCACCGGAGCAAACATAGAAATCGGACAACCGATCAGCCACCGTATCGACGCAATGCTATCGGGTACGAAAGCGAATATCGCTATCAAGTTATTCGGTGACGATCTGAATAAGATGTTTTCACTCGGTAATCAAATCAAAGGAGCGATCAGTGACATTCCCGGTGTTGCCGACCTGAACGTGGAGCAACAGATTGAACGTCCGCAGCTGAAAATACAGCCTAAACGGGAAATGCTGGCTAAGTTCGGTATTACCCTGCCGGAATTTTCGGAATATGTGAATGTAGCTTTGGCTGGAAAAGTGATTTCACAAGTGTATGAACAGGGCAAGAGTTTTGACCTGATCGTAAAAGTGAAGGATGATGCCCGGGATGAGATGGAGAAAATCCGTAACCTGATGGTAGACACGAACGACGGCCGAAAAGTTCCTTTGAGCTATGTAGCGGAAGTGGTATCGGCCATGGGTCCGAATACGATCAACCGCGAGAATGTGAAACGTAAAATTGTCATTTCCGCCAATGTGGCCGATCGTGATTTGCGCAGTGTCGTGAATGATATTCAGAAACGCATCGACACATCGGTACAATTACCCGAAGGTTATCATATCGAGTATGGTGGACAGTTTGAAAGCGAGCAGGCTGCCAGCCGGACGTTGGCGTTGACTTCATTTATCAGTATCGTGGTTATCTTCCTGTTGCTGTACAATGAGTTCCGCAGCGTGAAAGAATCCGGGGTTATCTTGCTGAATCTTCCGCTGGCACTGATCGGTGGTGTCTTTGCCTTGGTGATTACAACAGGGGAAGTCAGCATTCCGGCTATCATCGGTTTCATCTCTTTATTCGGTATTGCTACCCGTAACGGTATGCTGTTAATCAGTCACTACAACCATTTGCAACAGGTAGAGGGTTTGAATGTGTATGATAGTGTGATTCAGGGCTCTCTTGACCGTCTGAATCCGATTTTGATGACGGCATTGTCTTCTGCACTGGCACTGATTCCATTGGCACTTGCCGGCGATTTGCCCGGTAACGAAATCCAGAGTCCGATGGCTAAAGTGATTTTAGGAGGATTATTAACGTCAACTTTTTTGAACGGTTTCATAGTCCCGATCGTTTATCTGATGATGCATCGGAAAAAGGCTCAGGAAAGCCTGTAGAGGGTGGTCTTTTTCCTCGGTGAGGAAAGCATCGTTCCTCGGTGAGGAAACAAGTGTTCCTCGGTGAGAAAAGGGGTGTTCCCCGGTGCCGAACAAACAGATGCCTTATCATAAAGTATCTATCAACAATAGATTGTAACAAATAAAGAAAATAAGAATGAAACAAATCATGATCATAAGCACTGCACTTCTATTCTTAGCCATAGGCGGAGTGCAAGCTCAAAACGGAATTGACCAGGTATTGAAAAATATCGAAACGAACAATAGGGAGCTGCAGGCAAACGAGCAACAGATTACTTCGCAGAAGCTGGAAGCCAAAACGGATAATAACTTACCTGATCCTACTCTTTCTTACGCGCATCTATGGGGAGCGAAAGATAAAAACGAAACAATCGGTGAGCTGGTTGTTTCACAAAGCTTCGATTTCCCCAGTTTATATGCTACACGTAACAAGTTGAACCGACTGAAGGCAGGAGCTTTTGACAGTCAGGCGGATGTTTTTCGTCAGGAGAAGCTGTTACAGGCAAAAGAACTCTGCCTGGATATTATTATGCTCCGTCAGCAAAAGCATATTTTGGAAGAACGTCTCCGCAATGCGGAAGAGCTGGCTAAAATGTATGCCAAGCGTCTCCAAACGGGAGATGCAAATGCGCTCGAAACCAATAAAATCAACTTGGAGCTGCTGAATGTCAAAACGGAAGCGTCTCTGAACGAGACGGCACTCCGCAATAAGCAGCAGGAGTTGAATACACTGAATGGTAATATTCCGGTGGTTTTCGAAGAGAACCAATATCCGGCTATACCGTTCCCAAGCGATTACCAAATGTTGAAATCGGAAGTCATGGCAACGGACCGCACTCTAATGGCACTAGGCAACGAGAGTCTCGTTGCCCGTAAACAAATCGCTGTCAATAAATCCCAGTGGTTGCCGAAACTAGAACTCGGCTACCGTCGGAATACGGAAACAGGTGTGCCTTTCAACGGTGTAGTGGTAGGCTTCTCTTTCCCTCTTTTCGAAAATCGGAATAAGGTGAAAATCGCTAAAGCGCAGGCACTCAACATCGACTTGCAAAAGGATAATGCTACCCTGCAAGTGGAATCTGAATTGGCACAGCTTTACCGGGAAGCGAAAACGCTGCATGCTTCAATGGAAGAATATAGCAAGACTTTCCAGTCGCAACAAGATTTGGCATTGCTGAAACAAGCTTTGACAGGTGGACAAATTAGTATGATCGAGTACTTCGTTGAAGTGTCGGTGATCTATCAAAGTCATCAAAATTATCTGCAATTGGAAAATCAGTACCAAAAGGCAATGGCACGGATTTACAAAAGCAAGCTATAAATAGTACATAAAACCCTTTAAGCATGGGCTATGCTGAACATACTAATTTCTATTTTTAAGTGATATAAGTATGTTTATATAATAAATTAGGCACGGATTACACGGATTTCACGGTCTTTAGTGTTGTCATTACTATAAAGCAACAGTGTTGATCCGTGTAATTCGTGCCTAAATAGATCTCCTCTCTTTCCATCTCTCTTTCCATCTCTCTTTCTTCAATTTCCGACTGGATATTTCAAAAGAATACATTACATTTGCAACGAACATAAAATTTAAATTATGAGACCTAAACATTTCAATTTATTCATGTTATGCTGCATCCTTACGCTACTAAGTGGCTGTAAAGATGATGACGATAATCCACTACGTTTTTACAACAGTGAATACGAAGTGCCTATGGGTGGCAGACGTTACCTCGGACTAGAAAGCGGAAATGGTGACTACTCACTTGCAATGAAAGACACACGCATCGCAAGTGCCGGAACTGAAACTGGCTGGAGCGGAGTACCTGCCGGACGTATGATTTACGTAACCGGTATCCTCACTGGAACGACTTATCTGACAGTAACGGACAACGCCACACAAGAGAGTTGCACTTTACCAATCAAGGTGGTCAATAATTACGAAAATATAGAGTTGCTCCGCAGCTACTTGTCTAACTTACCCAACGGAGACGCGAATCTTCTACCTGGCATTTCCGACATTTTTCTGATTAACAACCACGCACGGGATGCTTATTTTTTCAAACAGGGAGAACAGACCGCCTTTTCATCCGGACTTGAATTAATAACCCAAGGAAATTACAAACTGGAAAAAGAAGAGGGAGACGATGAGAAAGTGACACTAACCCTCACTTTTTCGGAAGATATGGCAACACCTGTTTCCGATCATAAATTCATTATATGGGGAAATTCGTACTTATTTCACCGGTTGGATAAAAGCCTAAATCTGAACTGGAACACTCCGCCCATTGGAGAAACGCGGACATCACCTGCACCTCCTCCTTCCTACACGCTGGAAGAATTTACAGGAGGCGAAGCAGGCACAGGCAGACAACTCGCTTTTACCCTTTCCCAACAGGAAATACCTGCAGGAATACTGCCTTAATCAGTAACGTCTTCTGATAAGATGCGTATATTTTCCGGCAAGTATCCGCTACGGATGCGCCATTCTTGCGGATAAAGATTATTGGCACGATTGCCGATATTCTTCACAAATCCGAGAGGGATATGCCGATAAGTAAGCAAAAAATACCCACGAGGGGCTGTTGCCGGTAAGGCAATGGCCTCTTTTCGTAAATAAGTGATAGCCTGTTCATAATTTATTTCTTCCGTGGCAAATGCTTCCCGGCACAAAAGCGAGGTACACATCGCCAACGCATGGTCAGGGATTAAATCCTTTCCTTTCACTTCGCCTATCTCAATCCCTGCCGACACGATTTTCAGGCTTTGTTTCATCGTCGTCAACTCATTAATATAGTAATGTGAAAAAGCCCGGATATTTGTTCCTTCCGCCAATAAAATATACTTGTCCGAATTTTCATCATTCAACCAGCTTCTGGCCATATTCAGATGCTCTTTCGACACAGGAGAAGATGTTGCTGCCCCTTTCTTATCCTTCTTCTTGAAGGCTTTCTCTTTCGCAGAAGAAGATACCGGAATCTCTTCTTCTGTCTCCGGCTTACGAAAAGCCACCAGAAAAAAGCCTTCACCTTTCGTCTTATGAGGGAAAAAATGATAGACGGGAATAGAAGACTTGGAATGATCCCTTTTATCCGACAAAAGATTTCCTGTTATATTCCAGTCCTCCTGCACCTGAACAGTTAATGGTTCGCCTCCATACTCTTGTTGAATCCAACGTGCATTCTCCTCATCCTCTTTCGTATTAAATGTACACGTACTATATATAAGAATACCTCCGGGCTTCAACGTATCCCAAATATCCGCAATAATCCGTCGCTGGCGCTGCCAACAGATTTCCACATTCTCGGGACTCCACTCGTCCACAGCTACCGGATCTTTACGGAACATACCTTCACCGGAACAGGGAACATCTGTAAGAATCACATCAAAAAAAGAGGGCAAAGCCGAAAAATCTGCCGGATCATTATTGGTCACTACCACATCCGGATGTCCCCACTTCGTCAGGTTTTCAGCAAGGATCTGCGAACGATTCCGGATCACCTCATTAGCTACCAACAGGCTCCCTTCGGGAAGTACACTACGGGCATGAGTCGATTTTCCACCGGGAGCCGCACAAAGATCCAACATCTTCACCGGTCCGGTGATATATTGCCGGAGTACCTGCTCCACAAACATGGAAGAAGCTTCCTGAACATAATAACAGCCTGCATGAAATAAGGGATCGAACGTGAAAGTAAGACGTTCATTCAAATAGAATCCTTCGGAAGACCAAGGTACCTTATCCGATAAAGAATGATTGATTTTCAATTGATTCAACCGGATGCTAACCGGTGGTTCCTGTTGGAGGGCAACAGCCAGTTTGTCGTATTCTTCATCGCCCAATAGAGCGCGGGTGTAGTCTATAAAAGAAGCAGGTAATTCCATCTTTCGTTTATTAATTTCCGCAAATATCAAAAATATTTCGTCTCTTTGCAACTTTCTATGATATTAACTACGTCTAACAGACAAAGAAATAAATTAAAAAACTATAGATATGAAAAATTTTCTATTAGCATTGATGGTTGTACTGACCACTTGCACACTGGCTGTTGCCCAGACTACCGTTGTTCGTGATTCCATCGGGAAAGTAAAAGTAACTGTGACCAAAGACAATAAAGCAAATACGAATAATACTGCTGTCACGGTGATTGGTGTAGATACAACGGATACCGACTCTACAGACGTTGATGCAAACTCAAGTAATGTAAGCAGCACTCATGGTAAAGCCAGCTTCACATTCGAATCGGATGACAGTGATTTCCCATTCAATAATGTCGGTGCTGGTAGTATTCTGGTAACAATCATAGCAATCGTTGCTGTATTCGGATTTCCGGTATTCATTCTATTTGTAATCTTCTTCTTCCGTTATAAGAACCGGAAAGCACGTTATCACCTTGCCGAACAGGCACTTGCTGCCGGCCAACCGCTTCCGGCAGAGTTTATCCGCGAAACCAAAACTGTAGATTCGCGTTCACAAGGCATCAAGAACACTTTTACAGGTATCGGTCTTTTCATCTTCCTCTGGGCAATCACCGGTGAATTCGGAATTGGAGCTATCGGCTTACTCGTTACATTCATGGGTATCGGACAATGGATTATCGGTAGTAAACAACAGACTCAAGACGCAAATGCTACCCGGATGTATACGGGTAATAAGGATGAAAAAAAGAACCCGAATAACGTTAGAACCGATAGTTTCGAAATCATCCCTTCCGAATCCGAAGAGAAAGACAAAGGAGTAAACGAAGAAAAGAACGACGAGAATAAATGAGCCAACTCAATGATATATCGTTAGTCGCACAGGTCGTGGTGTTCAAGAACACCAAGGCCTTCGACCAGTTGGTGAAGGAGTACCAGTCGCCCATCCGGCGATTCTTCCTGAACCTGACTTGCGGCGACAGCGAATTGAGTGACGACCTTGCGCAAGATACATTTATCAAAGCATATACGAACATTGCCTCTTTCCGGAACTTGTCAAGTTTCTCTACGTGGCTGTACCGTATTGCTTATAATGTTTTTTATGATTATATTCGCAGCCGGAAAGAGACAGCTGACTTGGATACAAGAGAAATAGACGCCATCAACAGCACCGAACAGGAGAATATCGGGCAGAAAATGGATGTCTACCAGTCACTCAAAATGCTTAAAGAAGTGGAAAGAACCTGCATCACGTTGTTCTATATGGAAGACATTAGTATCGACAAAATTGCAGGGATTATAGGAGTACCGTCAGGGACAGTGAAAAGCCATCTGTCACGCGGGAAAGAAAAGTTAGCAACGTATTTAAAACAAAACGGTTATGACAGAAATAGACAATGATAAGCTCTTGCGCGATTTCTTCGCAGAAAACAAGCAGGAAATAGCAGATAACGGATTCAGTCGCCGTGTCATGCACCACTTACCCGGTCGTAGCAATCGCCTGGCTCGTATCTGGAGCGCTTTCGTGATGACTGTGGCGGTCGCACTTTTTGTATGGTTAGGCGGTTTGGAAGCAGCTTGGGGAACCATAAGAGAAGTATTTATCGGTATGATTAATCATGGCACTGCCAGCCTTGATCCGAAATCAATTATTATCGCAGCTGTTGTACTATTATTCATGGCTACCCGAAAGGTTGCTTCAATGGCATAATTAGCTCTTGAAAAAGGATTTATTTTGTTAAAGAATGATAAATCTACCCTAACTAGCAAAGGAGCCCAAACTTAGATATCGTATCTTTGTTCTTCTGTAAACTAAAAGAGTGAGAAGAGTTTTGAAATTACGTATATTTATTTTATTTCTGTTCCTGCCTATATTGAGTGTTCAGGCAGGTATCATCGACAGTCTGATGATACATCCCAGGGACTCAATCGGATTAACCAGCGATTCCCTTTTGCTACGTTATTTACAAGAATCGGGAATTCCCATATCTGATAATAATAAAGTAAAACTGCTAAAAAGCGGACGGGAGAAATTTATCGATTTGTTCGAAGCCATCCGGGAAGCCAAACACCACGTCCATCTGGAATATTTCAACTTCCGAAATGACTCCATCGCCAATGCTTTATTTGCTCTGCTGGCCGAAAAAGTGAAGGAAGGGGTCGAAGTACGAGCCATGTTCGATGCATTCGGAAACTGGTCGAACAACAAACCACTCAAAAAGAAACATCTCAAAAAAATACGTGAACAAGGAATCGAGATTGTCAAGTTCGATCCGTTCACTTTCCCTTATATCAATCACGCCGCCCATCGCGATCACCGGAAAATAGCTGTCATAGATGGAAAAGTGGCTTATACCGGTGGTATGAATATCGCTGACTACTACATTAACGGACTACCCAAAATCGGAACCTGGCGTGATATGCACACACGTATTGAGGGAGATGCCGTCAATGATTTGCAGGAGATATTCCTAACGATCTGGAATAAGGAAACCAAACAGAATGTAGGTGGAGCCGCTTATTTCCCCCAACATGAGGAACAAACGGACAGTACGAATATTGTGGTAGCAATCGTAGACCGTACCCCGAAAAAGAATAGCCGTATGTTGAGCCACGCTTATGCTATGAGCATCTATTCGGCCCAAAAGAATGTTCATATTGTCAATCCTTATTTTGTACCGACTTCTTCAATTAAAAAGGCGTTGAACCGGACAATCGACCGAGGCGTAAATGTTACAATCATGGTTTCTTCCGCCTCCGATATCCCGTTTACTCCGGATGCCGCACTTTATAAGTTACACAAACTGATGAAAAGAGGAGCTACTGTCTATATGTACAACGGTGGATTTCATCACTCTAAAATAATGATGGTGGATGATTTGTTCTGTACAGTCGGCACTGCCAACCTGAACAGCCGCAGCTTGCGCTATGATTACGAAACTAATGCCTTTATCTTTGATACCCAAATAACGGGTGAATTAAATACAATGTTCCGGGATGATATTGAGCATTGCACTCAATTGACGCCTGAATTCTGGAAAAAGCGCTCCCCGTGGAAGAAGTTCGTCGGCTGGTTTGCTAATTTATTCACTCCATTTTTGTAATTTTGTGCGGAGAATCATTTTCACCACAACTTATTCATTATGAAACAATATCTGGATTTACTCAATCGTGTACTAACCGAAGGTACAGAAAAAAGTGACCGTACCGGAACCGGAACCATCAGCGTTTTCGGTCATCAAATGCGTTTTAATCTTGATGACGGTTTCCCGTGCCTGACAACCAAGAAACTACATCTGAAATCAATCATATACGAATTGCTTTGGTTTCTGCAAGGTGATACTAATGTGAAATATCTTCAGGAACATGGAGTGCGTATCTGGAACGAATGGGCGGATGAAAACGGCGACTTAGGACATATTTATGGTTATCAATGGCGTTCATGGCCTGACTATAACGGTGGATTTATCGACCAGATCAGTGAAGTGGTGGAAACAATCAAACATAATCCGGATTCGCGCCGTATCATTGTAAGCGCTTGGAACGTAGCGGACCTGAATCATATGAATTTACCTCCCTGCCATGCTTTCTTTCAGTTTTATGTAGCAGACGGACGGTTAAGCCTGCAACTATATCAACGCAGCGCTGATATTTTCCTTGGCGTTCCTTTTAATATTGCTTCATACGCATTATTGCTGCAAATGATGGCACAAGTGACGGGATTGAAAGCCGGAGATTTCGTCCATACCTTTGGTGATGCGCATATCTACCTGAACCACTTGGAACAAGTGAAGCTCCAATTATCACGGGAACCTCGTCCATTGCCACAAATGAAGATCAATCCGGATGTGAAAAGTATCTTCGACTTCAAATTTGAGGACTTTGAATTAGTGAACTATGATCCGCATCCGCATATTGCAGGAATAGTAGCCGTGTAACTTTATGAGTAAAATATCTATCATTGCTGCCGTAGACCGCCGTATGGCTATCGGCTTCGAGAACAAACTTCTTTTCTGGTTACCCAATGATTTGAAACGTTTCAAAGCATTAACTACCGGAAACACGATACTGATGGGACGCAAAACTTTCGAGTCACTACCGAAAGGCGCATTACCCAATCGCAGAAACATCGTTTTATCTTCCAACCCGGCTACAGAATGTCCCGGTGCGGAAGTTTTCCCTTCACTCGAAGCGGCTTTGGAAAGTTGTAAAGAGGAGGAACACATTTATATTATAGGAGGAGCAAGTATTTATCAACAGGCTCTTTCCTTCGCTGACGAACTTTGCCTGACAGAGATAGACAACACGGCTCCCGAAGCCGACGCTTATTTTCCTGAAGTATCACCGGAGATGTGGAAAGAAAAAAGCAGAGAAGCTCATCCTGCGGATGAGAAACATCTCTGCTCCTATGCTTTTGTTGATTACGTGAGAAAATAACGATTAATCTTCATCTTCTATGTCGACCATAATTGGCATCTGCCGCTTAATGGCTTCATGGAAGGAGATTAATGTTTCGGTACGTGCCAACCCCAATGGTTGCAGCTTATCGTGAATAATACTCAATAAATGATGGTTATTCTTTGCGTAAATTTTGATAAACATATCATATTTTCCGGTAGTGAAATGACATTCCACCACTTCGGGGATAGCCTCTAAAGCTTTCGTTACCGAATCAAAGGATTCGGGATCTTTCAGATATATACCAATATAAGCGCAAGTCTCATATCCGATCTTCTCGGGGTCGATGACGTACTCCGAACCTTTTAATATACCTAAATTAGTAAGCTTCTGAATACGCTGATGGATTGCAGCACCGGAAACATTACAAGCTCGTGCTACTTCCAAAAAAGGAATACGCGCATTCCCTGCAATCAGTTTCAGAATTTGCTCATCTAAAGCATCTAATTGATGATGTCCCATTTTTGAATCAAATTGTTTTTATCAATGAATCTTTTATGCAAAGTTAGCGATTTTTCGACAACAAATACTATAATCTATTACTTTTATTTGCAGAAAGCGGATAAGTCAACAATAGTTCGTACCTTTGCGAAAAACATAAATATACCGTTTATATGAAACATATTTGCTGTATCATTCTGTGTTTCTGTACTTCTATAGGAAGTTATGCACAGAATTTTGCTGATTATTTTCAGAACAAAACATTGCGAGTGGATTATATCTTTACCGGGGATGCTACACAACAGGCTATTTATTTGGATGAGCTATCACAGCTTCCTACTTGGGCAGGCCGTCAACATCATCTTTCGGAACTTCCTTTGGAAGGCAACGGACAAATTATAGTGAAAGACCTTGCCAGCAAACAGTGTATCTACCAAACGTCATTCTCTTCTTTGTTTCAAGAGTGGCTGTCTACAGACGAAGCCAAAGAAACAGCCAAAGGATTTGAGAATACTTTCCTTCTTCCTTATCCTAAACAGCCCGTGGAGGTAGAAGTCACTTTATATTCTCCGCGAAAAAAAAGATTGGCTACCTACAAACATATCATCCGTCCGGATGATATATTGATTCATAAACGGGGGGTATCACATGTCACTCCGCATCGGTATATGCTTCAAAGTGGTAATGAAAAAGACTGCATAGACGTTGCCATCCTTGCAGAAGGATACACAGAAAAAGAAATGGATATTTTCTATCAGGATGCACAACGCACCTGCGAAAGTTTGTTTTCGTATGAGCCGTTCCGCTCCATGAAGGGCAAATTTAATATTGTTGCCGTAGCCAGCCCTTCTACGGACAGTGGTGTCAGTGTTCCCCGCGAAAACCAATGGAAACAAACGGCAGTTCATTCTCATTTCGATACTTTTTATTCGGACCGCTATCTGACTACCAGCCGGGTAAAATCTATCCACAATGCATTGGCAGGCATCCCCTATGAACATATCATAATCCTGGCTAACACGGATGTATATGGTGGAGGAGGAATATACAATTCGTATACGCTGACCACAGCCCATCACCCGATGTTCAAGCCGGTAGTAGTGCACGAATTCGGACACAGTTTCGGTGGACTGGCCGACGAATATTTCTATGATGATGATGTGATGACAGATACTTATCCGCTGGATGTCGAACCGTGGGAACAGAATATTTCAACACGGGTAAACTTCGCTTCCAAATGGAAAGATATGCTTCCGCCAGGTACTCCGATCCCTACCCCTGTTGCTGAAAAAAAGAAATATCCGGTAGGAGTATATGAAGGAGGAGGCTACTCTGCCAAAGGTATTTATCGTCCGGCTTACGACTGCCGCATGAAAACAAACGAATATCCGGAGTTTTGTCCGGTTTGTCAACGTGCCATCCGTCGAATGATTGAATTTTATGTTCCTTAATGGAATACAATTATATTATTGTCAAACTTAAAACCCAAACCTCATGATTAGACTTCAGCCAATTAGTACGTCGGATCTGCAACATTACAAATTCATGGAAGAGCTTCTAATTGACTCGTTTCCACCAGAAGAGTACCGTCAGTTGGAACAACTACGCGAGTACACTGATCGTACGGGCAACTTCTATAATAACATTATCTTTGATGATGACCTGCCAGTCGGCTTCATTACCTATTGGGATTTTGACAGTTTCTACTATGTAGAACACTTTGCAACCAATCCTGCCCTGCGAAATGGAGGCTATGGAAAACGCACGCTGGAACACTTGTGCAATTATTTGAAACGCCCGATCGTATTGGAAGTAGAACGTCCGATAGAGGAAATGGCAAAACGACGCATCAGCTTTTATCAACGTCAAGGCTTTACGCTGTGGGAAAAAGACTATTGCCAACCTCCTTACAAACCCGGAGATGATTTTCTCCCCATGTATTTAATGGTACACGGAGAATTGGATTGTGAAAAGGACTTTGAAACAATCAAGAGTAAAATTCATACGGAAGTATACGGAGTAAAAAATAGATAAAAAATAATCCCGGTAGTCGTTGGACGAACTACCGGGATTATTTTTTATCTCACTATATATAGTATAGTACTGTATTAAGTCCAGCCATTACTGTATTTGAAACGATAACGAATGTCAAATATCCGACCACTCACCTGGTAATATCTCTCCGCCTCTTCTTTATCAGGATCTCCCAAAATCGTGCCTAGTCCCTCTGTTTTCAAAGAGAGAACAAAGAATTTTCCATTAGCCAATCCGACTCCTAATTGGTTACCTTGTGAGGTTTCCGCATTCAAAGCTGTTATTTCCGCATCAAACGTCTTCATTTTGATTGGATCCTTGTCGATCGTCATACGGTCGATATAATAAAGGTCATTCCCTTTAGCTATCAATAAATAAGTTCTATTATTAATATAAGGTGCTGTATAAATTACAGCTCCCTCTAATAAATTACCGAAATGAATTGACTTGTTCACTGATGGGATAGCTGTTACTTGATTACTTGTTGAAGCCTTATTCACAGAATATTCCTGATATAAATACTCACTTCCTCTCTTCAAAATCAAAGTCATAACATATGTACCATCTGTAAGCCCTGTAGTCTTCGGCCGGGCATAACCTAGATACACAACCTCATAATCTAACAAATCGTCCAACTTCGGTGCATCATAAAAACCATTCTTATCATAGTCTTCTTGCTTTACTGTAAATTGAAGCACTTTACCTGCAGACTGCTTGTCATAATCCATTAGAGCCAAAATACGTTGGTGCTGTCCCTTTTCACCTTCCACAAACGCCATATTCAAAGCACGCATTTCCGGTATAATCAGAAATCTATCCACTTTGACCTCTTTATTTTCGAAAGTCAATGGTGTTGACAGAAATTTGCCTGTATGAAAAGCTTTCTCCGATAACTTTTTACGCGTGTATGCTTTTCCATCCTGATCCACCACAACAGTCAACCATTTTAGTTCCGCAATCTGTTTTACTTTCAGATTATCTGTAAAACCCGGTTCCAGGAAAGCATCCGGCAAAACAAGATCTTTAGTAAAAGCAGCACCTTCCAAATCCACGCACTTGTCAGCTTTCGGATTCACAATCCATACAGAAGAAGGATTGCTACCAGAACCTCCCGAACGGAAATGCTCCAGCAGTCCCAATGTCTCCTTAGGAAGAACTTCTCGATTTTGTTCTTGATAAACGTTTAAATGTTCCTCATAAATCTGTGCGTCAGTACCCGTCGCAGTCATAAAGTTCAGATAAGAGGCTTGTTCATCTTTCGATAACACCAGCCAACCATATAAGTTGTATTTCTGCGTAAAGTCCATCGCTGTACGACCGATATATGTAAGACCGGTTTTCGGGTTAGTTACACGCAACTGACATTCTACCTGACTTGCTATTTTCTCTACGGTAAACTCCAACACCCGTTTGTCAGATATAAACTCACCGTTCAATGTCCAGTTATATTCTAATTCTGATTCTGCAATTTCTTGTGTAGCAAAAGTGATGTTCGGTTCCAATCTGGCTACATTTCCTACAACATAGGTATATTTAGCCCCTCCTAAATCAACTGTTATCTCATTTACATCCTCATAATCGTAGTTTCCTTTATCGCTATAACAGCTTCCCAAAAACACTACTAAAGACAATAACAGCAGAACATAAATATTCTTTCTCATATTCAAATTCATTTTATTCATTAATAAACCGGAATATTAATATCCAATCCGTTTTCTTCAATATATTTCTTGAAGTCTAATGCATATTTTCTAATCAAAGTCTCATCCATACCTGTCAAGTCATTGATTCCCGTACATTTGATAAACTCATCAAGTTTATAAGCATCATATGCACCCAAGTAACTTTCAACCGTACTATCCCACCATAACGGTCGGCTAGCTATATCATTAAAGTTTATCGTAATGCTTCGCTGTCCAACAAAACCCGGCTGAAAATTCTCATTTTCCTTAATGCCAAACACTAATGTCACTTCTTTATCCTTCAAAATATCATTCGGATTCTTTAAAGTCACTGTTATCTGGTCGGTAGGAGTTCCCTGATGAAAAACCGGATGAAGATTCAATTCATACATATCCGGAGTAGCAGTTGTCTTTTCCGTATCAATATATAATTCAAAAGTTTTGTCCTCTTTCAACAAGTCTCCCATCAGATTCACTTCAAATTCCAATGAATGAGTGGTAAGTCCGGGATAGTAAGAAAAAGAAAAGCTCTGTAATGCGGTTTCTTTCTGTGTAAAATAGACATATGATCCCAAATCGTATCTGCCTATCTGGTCTTTCTCACACGCAGTCAGTGTCAAGACCATTGCAGTCAAAAATAAATATATCTTTTTCATCTTCTATTTATCTATAAAATTAGTAAACCATCTCATTATCCGGCAATGGGAATATAAAATTGACCTTTGAGTTAGGAAGTATATTGTATTTCTTATAAAAATAGTACAACTGGCCCTCACCAAGAAATTCTTTACGGGCATCTTTCAAAACCGCTTTCTTATACTCCTCTAAAGTAGAAATATAAGAGAAAATTCCGGCTGTACATCCGCGTGCCTGTGCTACTGTTTCCAGTTCTGACGTTCCAGCCACCGGATCAGTTTCCGCCAAATATTCACCACGTATATAATACATTTCACTCAAACGGATGACAGGAATAATACGTTTATCGAGATCCGTGTAAGAGGCGTCATCCATATATTTCTTAGAGATCACACAATACCAGTCATAATCACTGTGAATATCCATCATACCACCAATCGCATTCCAGCGCCTGTCGTTGGCATTTTCATCCAGAATCTCCATATAATCATCATAGTCAATAGAAACCATTCCACCATCCTCATCTCTATTATCCCACGCTTTGAAAAGCTCTACTTCCTTAGAATTTGAAAGAGCAAAAATTAAATCGTCCTTCATTTTAGGATTTGTATTAAAGCTGGCATTAGCGGTAAAGGTGAACATCTTATCTCCATTATCATCCGTATAGTTAATCACTTCCGATGCTGCATCATAAGCTTTCTTCGACTCTCCTGCATAAGAGAATACGCGGGCCTGCAAAGCAGTAATAGCAATATAACTCATACGAAAACCGCGGCTGGCATAGAACATGTCAGTTACTAAATCACCGCCTTCAAAGCGATAACTTTTGGTCATTAATAACTTATAACCTTCCTGATTGTCATAGGTCTGCACTAAATTACGTGCCTCTTCCAAATCTTTTTCTATTTTAGCCAATATTTCTTTCACTGTCAGGTAGGGTTCTGATATAGAAGGGAAAGTCGCATAATAAGGAATATATTTCTTTCCATCATCTGCTGTGACGCTGGGAGCAAACAAACGAAGAACCTCAAAGTGTAACATCGCCCTTAATGCTAATGTTTCCCCATAAATCAAATCCTGCTCGAGTGTTTTACCCTGAAAAATGGATGGATCGGCATTTTCGATGTTTTTAATCAACTCATTACAGTTAGCTATTGCATTGTATGCCGTAGACCAAATACTTTGAATAACCGGTTCCAGTGTTTTATCTGTATACTTATACTGGCAGGCCTGCCAATACTTCGAGTCCGTACTTCCCAAATTAGATTTGGTATAATTCTGTCCCAATACATCAGCCATTCCCCATGTCAGCTCTTCTCCCCAAAGATACTGGCTGGACATCTGTTTGTAAATACCATTTAAAGCAATGCGGTAACCACTTCCAGAGTTAAAAAGATCTTCTCCATCAACCTGATTACTAGGACTTACATCCAACCAATCGGAACAGGAACAAAACGTCAATGACGTACATAAAACTAATATAATATTCTTAATTTTCATATACTTCCTTTTATTTAATATTTGTCACGATCAACTTAGAAACTTGCATTCACAGTAAAATTGACGCTTCTAGAGTAAGGATAACTCAAACCACGTTCTTGTTTCACTGTACAGAAACGGGCAAGGTCATTAGCACCTATTTCCAAACGAAGCATACTCAATCCCAATTTTTTGATTTGTTCTGCACCGAAAGTATAGCCTAGTGTTATTGAATTCAATGACAACAAGTTGTAGTCTTCAATAAAACGAGTCGTTGATTTAGTTATTTCAATGCTGTTCTTGCCATTATATAATGCTTTAAAACGAGCATTATCTCCCGGCTCTTTCCAACGGTCGGAAAGAACACGTTTATCTACGTTAGAGTTGTAGATATCAGCATTTTCAACCTTGGATACCAACGTTGAATTATATCGTTGACCACCATATTCGTACATGAATGTAGTGTACAGACTGAATTTCTTCCAAGAGAAGTTGAAACCGAATGTTCCCTGAATATCCGGTTCAGTATCACCGCAACTAATCATATCAGCCGAATCCCACTTAGTGGTCAACGTTCCGTCGCGTTTTTCAAAGATTTCTTTTCCTGTTGCCGGATCAATGCCATGAGACTTCACAGCGGAGATAGCCGTAGTAGAAACGCCTTCTTCGTACTTACGGAAAGGCTTCGCCGCATTGGCATCGTAGTTACCCAATTCTGCATATTTCTGATCAACCAAGTCATTATAAGCTTTCAGACTATTAGAAATCTTCACTAATTTATTTTCATTATGACCTAAGTTGGCAAATAATGAAAGCTGCATATCACGTTTACGAATGATATTGCTACGTACATTAATTTCATATCCACGGTTCTGCATCTCTCCAACATTGTCTTTATAGGAAGTAAAACCGGTAGAACTAGGAATAGTTACATCATTCACCAAGTCTACAGTACGTTTATTATAATAAGCAAACGAAACATAGAACAGGCGTTTCAACAGTCCTAACTCAAATCCTAAATCTGTCTGGTAAGTAGTTTCCCAACCCAGATTCACGTTACCCATCGCTATCATATTGGCCCCCATTCCGGTTTCATACCATTCATCACCATTAATCTCATAAACGGTTTTCGCTGCAAAAGGCTCAAAGTTTACTTTACCGGAAGAACCATAAGTTCCACGAATTTTAAATTCATCAATAAAGTTCAACTTCTTTATAAACTCATAGTTATGCAAAGCAAGTCCCAAACCAAACGACCAGAACAGGGCTGTCTTATTATCTGAACCAAATTCAGAAGAACCATCGCTACGGACAGAAGCATCAAGCAAATAAATGTTCTGGTAACTATAGTTTAAAGTAGCCAACGCACCGAACAGACGCGATTTGGTGTCGCTCCAATCCGGTTTTTCATAAATCTTTTGTGCATAGTTTGGAGAATCGAAGTCACCGGATGGGAAACCCAAATAGCGAGCCGAAGAACTTGTACCACTGGAAGAAGTCGCATTAATACCTACTGACAGATTGATATTATGTTCCTTAATAGTCCGGTTGTATGCAAGGAAAGCATTCATATCCCAAGAAAAAGAATTGCCACTGCCAGTAGTCAATTCACCGGATATTTTATTCGTGCCGCTCAATACATCTGTATTCTTTGCAGACAACGGATCAAGGAAACGACGAGATTCGGAATAACTTTTTGTTAAAGCAAACTGCCCTTTAATTTGCCAGTGATCATTAATATACCAGTTGGCAGATAAGTTATCTATGAATTCGTCCGCATTAGAACGATCATAACTTTTCAATGTAGCCTCGTATAAAGGATTGGCCAGATTATCCATACCCAAATTGTGCCATTGGGTTGTTTTTGTCAAATAGGTGCCATCGTCATCACGGAAAGTATCATACGGCAGTTTAGTTGTATAATCCGAGAAATTTCCATAAGGTGATTCTTTAGAACGTGTTGACGAATAAGAAACATAGTTGCGTACCTGCAAACGACCGATACGGTAATCTAAAGCCAAACCTCCGCCAGTACGGTCACGATAAGAGCCTCTCATCACACCATCGGATTTATTATAACTCAAATCCACAGAGAAACGCAGATTTTCCGTACCTCCAGTTAAAGACAAACTATGCTTATGATTGAATACAGAATGTACCGGTTGAGAAATCCAATCAGTATCGACACCCCGTTTTACATTTTGCAATTTACCATAGTATTCTCTGTCGAGAGTATATTGTTCGCCGGCATCTTTACCGATATAGAAACCGGACAACCGTTCAGTTTCCAGTTTTTCAGCGGCATTCATCAGGTTATAATCAGACAGGTCCGGCATTTGCAAGGTTCCGGTCATGCTATAATCAATCTGTAACTTACCCGGTTTGGGAGGAACAGTAGTGATAACGACGATACCGTTTGCTGCACGTGAACCATACATAGCTGTTGCAGCCGCATCTTTCAAAATAGTAATACTTTCGATGCGGTTCGGGTCAAGGTCATACAATTTAGTAGCCGAGACTTCAAAACCATCCATGATGAACAATGGGAGATTCGGATTATTCTGTAAGTTGGATTTAGACAACGTTTCTGAATCCAACTCTTTGATACCTATACCAGAACGACCTCGAATATACAGTTCCGGAATAGCGTTCGGGTCCGATCCCCATTGACTATTTTCCTGAATACGAAAAGATGGGTCGAATGCTTGCAAAGCAGAAAACACATTTGTCTTTGAAACCTTCAACAGATCTTCTTTCTTAATCTGCACACTGTTACCCGTAAAACTCTTTTTGTTAATATTAGAGTAACCGGTAATTACCACTTCATCAGTCATCACAGCATCTTCTTTCAGCCTAATAACACGCGCCTTATCTTTAGATGCATCATCTCCCAAACTGATTTCCTCTGTAACCATTCCTATATAGGAAACAATAATCACCGGATGTTTACGAATAGGATAAAAAAGTTTAAAGTCTCCGTTAATATCCGTAGTAGTACCAAAATCCGTACCTTTCAAGCGGATAGTCACTCCAACCAAGTGGAGCCCTTCCTGATCAACAACTTTTCCAAAAACTGCCCGGTACCCTGATGGTACTTCACTGTTTTCAACTTTTGTTTTTTGTACTTGCTGCTTGTTATCTTTCTGTTGAGCTACCACCGTAACTACCGACAAAAGATATACCAAGGAAAAAAGAAATACTTTTTTCATAATTCGTGTTGTATATTCTATTTATGCAAAATAATATATGTATGTTTATCTAAATTTTAGGAGTATCTTTCCAGGAACGCGTCATCAAGAACAGCAGATATTTATAATGGGCACGCGTCTGTTCATCCCCAGTCATTTGTTGTTTCTTGATTAGCTCCGCCAATTTCTGATAGGTGCCGTACCATAAATGGTTCTGATTATCCGTTGCTATATTGTTCATGACAGCACGAGAACCGTAACCCTGCTCCTCTATTGCGCTTTCAGCATCTTCATTTTCCTCTTCGTCCAGAGCTCCTACTTTATCCGCGTTGTCATCTGACAAATAATATTGCCCGAACCATCTCTTCTGACCATTTATATCCACACTGTTGCGCACATTCGACAAGAACTCAGCCTGCATGATACGTTCAGGCTCCGTCAACGAACGTCCCTCCATTGTCGGACGCCATACTAATTCATATAAATCATCGATATATTCTTTAGGGCTATAAGAAGACGGATCACGATAGTACGTCAACGAAACACGCTTAGTCTGATATAAGTCTGTAATCACATTCTTTTCCTTCACTACATAATTCTTCAGAATCTTACGGGCTTGTGAACCGGAAAATGAAAGTTTCTTTATGACGTCTTCATCATCAATCCATTCCAAATCCTTCAGTTGAGTAAACAGGAAATCTAAAGAGGCTCTCTGCAAATCCTTGGGTACCGCAGTAAGAGTTGCGTTAGCGTCACCAACAAAGTGCTCATTCAGATAGAATGAACCGATATTGCGATATACATTAAACAAGTATCCTCTCAATTGCTGTACGATAAACGGAAATACCATATTACGATAATCATAATTCTTATCTTCCGCATCCATCCATTCATGCATATGAGATACTATGTAACGCAAATTATGAATACCATATGTACTGGCTTTAATCGCATCATTTCCTAAATCAAAAGAAAGAGCTGACGGATCGAACGTAGTAAGCAAATACTGTTTGGTTCCGAAACGATACATCGGATCACCGCTTTTTTCACTAATCCACTGGCGTACTACCTTATTCTCTTCCTGTACTGTTTGTGCTTCTAAAATCGGTTTGTAGGCTACTTTAATAGCATAGTAGTCATACACTCCCAATTTAGGAGAAAGCATCACTCCCTTATCACCCGGTTGAGCTACATAGTTGAAACCTACTTCATCCATCACAGAGGCAGTTATTCCATATTTCTGTGTATAAGAAGCCGACCGTAATGAATCTGTCGGTATAGCAGAAGAGCCCACCATATTCTCTATCAATCCTAAAGCAAAGCCTACTTCCCGGCGAACAGCACAACGAAGCGTTTCACTCATCAAATCATCCGGCAAACGAAGATGACGTGCATCCGAATCAACTTGAGAAGTCTGTACAAAACGCTGGATATTATTCCACTTCAGCAAATCATGATAAAGGTATAGAGAGGCATTCATAATTTCCCCAGTACGAGGATCAGCAAATGATGCATCTTTCATGGTCGTTACCACTCCGGTAGGAACATAACGAATCGTACTGTACTTCAAATTATCAGGATCAAAATCAGGATCATCTTTCGGAAAGTCCTTCACTTGGATAGCATCTTTGAAACCAATAGCCTCAAAAGCTTTATTCCAATCATTTACTCCTGCTCTTACAGCCGCTCTCCAACTTACCGGAAAATTGGGATCCATATAAAAAACAATCGGCTTTTTCGGCTCTGTCAGTTCACCACGTTTGTACTTATCAACGTCCGATACCTCTAGTTTCCAACGTTTCATCCGGTGTTCCATTCTGGAGCCATCAACCTCCGTACCCATATTTTCCATAGCCACAGTACCTATTCCTATCCGGGGATCAGCTAAACGCGGACGCATCTGCGGCTTTTCAGGGAGCAACAATAAAGTACGATTTACTGTCATACTTACAGGTTCATCCACACTCACAAGTTGTCCACCTACGCTTAAGTTCATTAAGTAAGTCAGTTTAGAAATAATAGACACATTATCTCCAAAAGCTTTCACTCCCATCAGATATGATAAATCATCTTTGAATTTCACAGCCTGTCTACCCGATCCATATTCCATTGTACGTTTACCGCTTGAAAAAGGATTCATGTCTTCTGTATGAGATACAAAATAGGAAGTCATATCTACCACTACAGCCGAAGAGTCTTTATTAAAAGCAGCAATAGTGAAAGCATCTACAATGGTTGATAATGAATTCTTCTTCAATCCTTCCTGCATATTCTGATTTGCCGAACTGGAGAATATCATATTCTGTCCTGTTCTGCTGACTTCCTTCATATACAAAGTACTATCTATTACCGCAAATTTAATATGACGGGGAGTATACGACATCGTTCCCGCCGGTCCATTTCCCATATCGGAGGTTTCTACTACTTTAGAACCTAAAAGAAATTCTCGTCCCATGAGTGAAACGGGGAACTCTACGAGCAGCTTTTTCTTGTCTACAAAGTGTAACGTGAGCAGACCTTTAGAAGTTTCTACCTTCTTGTCTTTAAACAGCTTTTCGTACTTACTGAGTTTTTTCTCTTTCTTTTCCGTTTTGTCTTTTTTCTTTTTCCAGAAAATCGTATTTGCGTCTGCAGCAGGCAACGTAAATACCGCAGCCAGACAAATTATCAAAAATCGTCTCATATCGTGTTTTCTTATTATTTTACCAATTACGTATATCTTCTATCTTCTCCAGCAACTGCCCATAGTGCATCCTTGTTTCATAAGAACCTGAATTCAAACGCGATTCCATTAACTTCTGAATACGAATCAACAACCCATGATACAAATGCAGCTGATTATCATTCGATAAATTGGTGATATATCCCAAAGGTCCGAATCCTCCAACTGTATTTACTTCGGGCAGAGTAGACTGTAACAGCGTTTCAACCTTCTTTTTTTTCTTCTCACGACCTGTAGTTTCCATGTGATTAGGCAATTGCAACTTTCTCAAAATAGCGGCAACCACTTCATATTGAAGCAATATTTCTGCACGGTTCAATGATTTTCCCTTCAAAGTCGATGCCCATACACCGTTATAAATATCATTCAGGTATTCTTCAGGAGAATAACTGCTGTTATCTTTGTAATAAGCTAATGACACTCGCTTAGTAGCCACCAGAACACTTGCAAAATTCTTAATCATCTTTTGATAAACCGGAGTTTGCACTGGCATGTTACGAAGTATGGAAGAATCATCCAACCAAGTCATATTGCACAACTCATTCATTACAAAACGAGCTGCTTCACGCTGTTGTACTTTAGGTACAACAGATAGAGCCTGATTACGATCGCCTACAATATGCTCGGACAGATAGAAACCTCCTACATTTTGAAAGGCATACATCAAATATTGGTTATATTGATTAACTATCTCCGGATAAATATGAATGCGGAAATGATAGTCCGAATCTTGTTGTTCCACCCATTTATCCATATTTCCCAAGATATATTTCAGATTACTGATTCCATATTTTCCCGCTTTAACAGCATCGTTACCTAAATCACCTCCCAACGCACTCGGATCATATTCTGCATCCTGATATTGTGCTTTGCCATAGCGGTAAACCGGATCTCCCGACTTCATGGATACCCATCTCATTATCTTTTCACGAACTTCTTCCGGTGTCTTCGCATCAGGAATAAGCATATATCCCATCTGGATTGCATATAAATCATAAGCTCCCAATTTATTCTGAACGAAATTGACCTTATCATCCTGTGGCTGGGCAATATAATTGTAAGGAAGCTCATCCATTACTGAAGAAGCAATACCGTTTTGTCGGGTAAATGCAGATGCTCGCAATGATTCTACAGAAAATGCAGCCGAAGCGGAAGCATTATCAGCCAAACCTAAGCAATGACCTACTTCACGAGCTATATAAAGCCGAATGCTCTCTAATAAGACCTCTTCCGACAAGTGCAGATCACGCATACGTTTATCAGCCTGAGCTGTTTGAATAAAACGTTGATTGGCTATCGTCTTTGCTATATCATGCCCGACAAAAATGGTTCCATTAATAATTTCTCCACTACGAGGGTCCACCCAAACTTTACTCTGAGTTTTTGAGAGATTTACAGGCACATAACGGATGCAAGAATACTTCAAATTTCCAGCATAGAATGTCGTATCGTTTACAGGAAAATCCGCAGTTTGTACAGCATCTTTAAATCCAGCCATCTTGAACGCTTCATTCCACCAGTTGACGCTTTCTTTTATTGCTCTTTTCCAGGCTTCCGGAAAATCACTGTCGATATAAAATATCACAGGTTTCCGCGGAGCAACCAAATCCCCCCGACGATATGCTTCCTCATCGGCTGGCAACAGATTCCATTTATGTTGCAAATATGAAAAGGCCGTACCGTCTTTTTCCGTTGATATCTTTTGCTTTTTGGTAAATGTATACCCTAACCGGGGATCGCCCAATCGCCAGGCCATTGTCTCTTCCGGCAATAAAAGCATTGAATAAACCGCCTTCACCCGTACACTTCCTCCTCTGACTTCCTTCTTATTAGCAAGAAGAGATTGGTAAAAACTCATATCCAGATTGATCTCCAGATTATCATCAAAGACATGAAAGTTTCTGATGGAAGAGAGACTCTTTTTCAATACAGCTTTCAACTCCAATTGACCATATTTCTCATCCTTCAAAGAGGCACTGTTCTTGTCAAACAGGGGAAGACGTTTATTATCAGCTAGAAAGAACTTGGTAACCTCGAACACCACTGCCGTGCTATCCATATTATAAGCCGCAATCTTGAATGACTCCATGTCCGGCGTTATATTACTTTTCGCTACTGCCTTACTGATATCAGACTGAGTACTATATACATCCATCCGGGAAATGGGAGTCACATTCTGCATATACACCTGATCTTCTTGTATGGCAAAACGAATATGCAGCGGAGTAGTCATAGTTTGTCCGACAAGACCACTTGTATTATCACTAGTTGCCGAAATTGAAGACCCCATCAGAAAATCACGTCCAAGCAAGCTTTTAGGAAACTCAAAATAAAGTTTATCATCAATCTTATGGATCGTTATAAGCCCTTTCTTTGTCACCACTCTTTTGTTTCTGAACAAACGTGGGTATTGAGTATTCCTTTTTTTAGGAGCAGTCTGAACCGTATCCGATTTTGCTTCTATTTGCACTTTCTCCTTTTTCTTGGCAAAAACATCAGAAGTTCCGGTAGCTAACATAAAAGCTCCGGTCAATAACACTATAAATAACTTCATCACTCAACAATTTTTATTTTGCCTTTTCAAAGTCATTAATGATAGACAATAAATATTCATAGTGAGAGCGGGTTGCATATGAACCTGAATTCTTACGCTTTTCCACTATATTCTTTATACGCGTCAATAAATCAAAATACAGATGGTTCTGATTATTATTTGAGGTATTAAGAATATAATAAATATAATCAAAGCCTGCATATTCATTTATCTTTTTCATAGCGTTAGCAGTCTGGTAATAATGCCCTGCATCCACACAACAATCTGCATCTCCCTGCTCTGTCAAGTGCTTATATACATCAAACAACTGAAACAGAGGCAGATCCGTATTAGCAGGCAATTGTAATGTACCTGTCTGGGCAGCTTGTTTCAGATCCGCAAACAATACTTCATCAATCTCGTCCTTCTTTGTCAACGGATCAGCATTGCGGATAATGCCCATCAATACTTCTGTCTGCAAAATACGTTCGGATTCAGTCGGTTCCACATTTTTAATAGTCGACTCCCACAAAATAGTATAAATATCATCCAAATATTCTTGTGGAGAATATGCGGAAGAATCACGGTAAGCAGCTAATGAAACACGTTTTGTATTCAGAATCTTTTTGCTCATCGATTTCAAGATGGAACGAGACATTGAACCGTCAAAAGTCAGATTCTTTACTACATCAGGATTATCTATCCAGTCAATGTTCTTTAATTCATTCAAAACAAACCGAACAGCACGCTTCTGCATATCATGAGGAATCACTTCTGATGTATTATACGGATCACCGACGTAATGCTCATTGATAAAGAAACCACCTACATTTGCCCATGCATTATTCAGATAACGTACATACTGTGAAACCAATGCGTCATAAAGATGATCACGATATGTAAAATCGGGATCTTTATCATCCAGCCATGTATTGAAATTGTCTAATATATACTTCAGGTTCATGATACCATAAGCACCTGCCTTCATAGCATCATTGCTTATATCTTCCGATAAAGAAGTCGGGTCAAAAACACCATAACCTAACTGTTGTTTCCCATATCTATATTCCAAGTCCCCCATTTTACTCTTAATAATACTTTCTAAATAAGGAATCTCTTCTTCAGTAGTTTTTGCTTCCGGAAATACCGTATATCCCCACTTAATGGCATAATAATCATAAGTACCTAACACCGGAGGAGTAAGGCATACATCTTTATCTTCGGGTTGTGCAATATAATTAAAACGGGCATAGTCCATTATAGATGGAGTAGTACCATGTTCTTTCATAAACACTGGATCACGATACGATTCTGTTGCATAAGCAAAAGAAGATCCCATATTGTGCATCAATCCCAGACAATGACCAACCTCGTGAGAAATGATATAACGCAAACTTTCGTCCAATACATCCTGCGGAAGTTTGGGAGTCCGCACTCTTGGATCAACTTGTGCCGTTTGTACAAACCGCATATCATTCACCAACTGAATGACATCGTGATATACAAAAACAGAAGCATTAATAATCTGGCTGTTTCTAGGATCAATCCACGATGGTCCCATCGCATTCGCAATTCCGATTGGAGCATAATTAATGCAGTTATACTTAATATTAGCCGGATCAAATTCCGGATCATCCTTCGGGAAATCCTTCACTTGCATCACATTCTTAAAGCCAATACGTTCAAATGCTTTATTCCATACCAACACACCTTCATGAATCCCCTTTTTCCATTCTTCAGGAAAAGCATCGTCTACATAAAAAAGAATGGGTTGCGTAGGTTCAACCAGTTCTCCTCGCTTGTAAGCTTCTACATCTTTAGGATATACATTCCACTTATTAGCATAAGTATTCATTTTCACTCCGTCATAATCATCAGCAATCTCTTCCTTGTTTGAAGTAAAATAACCAATTCGTGGATCCGCCATACGCGGCATCATTTCGGGAGTCTCCGGCAACAAAACAAATGACCGGTTTACTTTTACCGTAACAGGTTCCTGATAAGCTATCGCGACAATACCCATATAAAGTAAATCCTGCAAATAGCTTAAACTGGATGTTACCGATATATTATCATCAAATGATTTTATCTGATCGACATAAGAGAGCTCTTTTTTGAAAGTTGCCCGGCGCACACAAGCACCAAACATGGTCTTCTTACCATAAGGGTCAAAAATAGCCATGCGCTTATTATCGCTCACCAAAAAATCCGTCATGTCGAATACTACAGCTGTACTATCTGCATTATACGCCATCACTTTGAATCCCTCCATTACAGGCTCTCCGATTCCTTTCTTCATTGCCTGTTTTATGGACTCATCCTTACTCGTAGAAAAGATTGGACGACGTGCAAAGTTACTTACTTCGCGCATCTCCATCACGCTATCGCGTAATGCGAACTTAATGTGCAGGGGCTTCTTGATTTTTTGCCCAACCAATGCATTTCCATTGTCACTAATCTCTGAAACTGTCGATCCTAAAAGCATCTCGCGATTCTGAAGGGTAAGAGGGAACTCAAATAAGATTTTTCCTTCAATCTTATGAAGAGTTATCACTCCTTTTTTCACCTCATCTTTCTTCCCTTTAAAAATCTTCTCATAGGGAGACTCTTTTTTCGCAGTTTTCGTGTTTTTTTTCTTCTTTGCGTAAATCGGTTCTACCGTCACTAACATTGCGCACGCTAGTACCAGCAAAAGAAACGCCTTCTTTGCAACTAACTTATTCACAATCAAAATTATTTAATTATATTATAAATAATAAAAACAGGTACAAAATTATATATAATTCCTATTGAAAGTGAATTTTATCATACCAAATTGCCGTTATTTTATTCTTTTTTATCTTAAAGACTTCTCTATTTAAAAGCATATAAAGTGACTATATTCTAATATGGTGCAACATTTGCATATAAAAGTGAAGGGTGTCCAAACCGATTTGGACACCC
>NZ_JADMOU010000037.1:0-50239 GCF_015558905.1 Bacteroides sp. D55t1_190419_B8 | reverse complement strand
ATTCCGAACAGAGAAGTTAAGCCTCGTCACGCCGATGGTACTGCGTAACAGTGGGAGAGTAGGTAGCCGCCGTTTTTGAAGAAGCCCCTTGATTCATTTTGAGTCAAGGGGCTTTCTGTGTTTTATTACTTCTGTTTTTATTAATATTCAACTTCCGTCAGCTTGGTTTCCTGTTTTTTAAGAATTTGGTGAAATACCGATAGCTTTTGTTATTTAATCTTGTATTAATATCCCATTTGCCGTTTTAAGTATCTACATGTTTCCAAATGTCTTTTGGATTTCTTATATTTGTTTTCCGGCTTGAAAAATCCGGTAAATGTGTCATTTAGTAATAAGAAAAGGGCTAAATCGGAACAAAATAGGTGTAGGACTGTAATTTTTTCGCAAATGGTTCTTTTTCTTTTCTTCTTTCTCTTTTTTATCAAATTGATTTTTGTAAATTTGGCGAGAATCTGATAAAGGACACACAGTTAAGTTAATATAGTAATAATACTAAATTCTCCTGTTAATATGGAAAACAAAATTCAAGAGTTGACCGATAAGATTTATCGTGAAGGCGTGGAAAAAGGAAACGAAGAAGCGCAGAGACTTATCGCGAATGCTCAGGAAGAAGCTAAGAAAATCATTGAGGATGCCCGCAAGGAGGCAGAATCAATTGTAAACTCCTCTCGTAAATCTGCTGATGAGTTGGCAGAGAATACTAAATCAGAGTTAAAACTATTTGCCGGTCAGGCTGTGAATGCACTCAAATCTGAGGTGGCTACAATGGTAACTGACAAGTTGATAACCGCTTCCGTGAAAGATTTCGCCCAGGATAAAGATTATCTGAATGCGTTTATCGTAGCATTGGCATCCAAATGGAGTGTAGACGAACCTATCGTTATCTCAACAGCCGATGCGGAATCACTGAAAAAGTATTTTGCAGCTCATGCAAAAGCCTTATTAGACAAGGGAGTGACTATCCAGCAAGTAAATGGTATCAAAACTCTGTTCACAGTTTCTCCGGCGGACGGTTCGTATAAGGTGAACTTCGGAGAAGAAGAATTCATGAATTACTTCAAAGCGTTCTTGCGTCCTCAATTAGTAGAAATGCTATTTTAAAAGAAGCGACTATGAGTAGTAAGTACTATTACTTGGTAGCAGGTTTGCCGGAACTTTCGCTGGAAGACAGCAAACTGAGCTATACAGTAGCCGATTTTAAAACTGAAATCTACAATGGATTGTCTGTTTCAGACCAGAAGTTGATTGACTTGTTTTATCTGAAGTTTGATAATGCAAATGTGCTGAAACTTCTCAAAGATAAAGAAGCGGAAATCGACAAACGGGGAAACTACTCTGCTGAAGAACTCTCTGAATATATTTCTATTCTGAGAGAAGGCGGAGAAATCAGTCCAAAAGAATTCCCAGTCTATCTATCCACTTTTATAACTGATTATTTGAATACTCCGGCTGAAAGTACGGTTTTGCACGAGGATCATCTGGCTGCTCTATATTATGAGTATGCGATGAACTGTGGGAATAAGTTTGTTGCTGCCTGGTTTGAATTCAACCTGAACATCAATAATATTCTTGTCGCATTTACTAGCCGTAAATTCAAATGGGATATTGCTTCCAACGTGGTGGGAAATACGGAAGTATGCGAAGCATTGCGTACATCGAGTGCCCGCGATTTCGGACTGTCCGGTGAAGTGGATGTGTTTGAATCGTTAGTGAAAATCAGTGAGATTACAGAATTGGTGGAGCGTGAGAAGAAGTTGGATGCCCTGCGGTGGAATTGGATGGAGGATGCTATTTTCTTCGACTATTTCACTATCGAACGTATTTTCGCTTTCCTGCTGAAGCTGGAAATGATTGAACGGTGGATTTCACTGGATAAGGAAAGAGGTAATCAGTTGTTCAGAAGCATTATCGAATCGCTGAAGAATGAAGTGCAGATTCCTGCAGAATTCAGATAATAAAATAAAAAAAATATATGGCAACAAAAGGAACTGTTAGTGGCGTTATTGCCAACATGGTGACCCTCGTCGTTGACGGACCGGTAGCTCAGAATGAGATTTGTTATATCTCGACCGGTGGCGATAAGTTGATGGCGGAGGTGATTAAGGTTGTAGGTTCACACGTATATGTCCAGGTGTTTGAAAGCACACGTGGACTGAAAGTGGGTGCTGAAGCCGAATTTACAGGACACATGCTTGAGGTGACATTAGGCCCGGGTATGTTATCGAAAAACTATGATGGTCTGCAAAATGACCTCGACAAGATGGATGGTGTCTTCCTGAAAAGAGGACAATATACATATCCGTTGGATAAAGAACGTGTATGGCACTTCATACCCTTGGCGAATGTAGGTGACAAAGTGCAGGCTTCTGCATGGTTGGGACAGGTGGATGAAAACTTCCAGCCACTTAAAATTATGGCTCCGTTCACTATGAAAGGATCGGCTACCGTAAAAACAATCATGCCGGAAGGTGATTATAAGATAGAAGATACAATTGCTATCCTGACAGACGAAGAAGGAAATGATATTCCTGTGACTATGATTCAGAGATGGCCTGTGAAACGTGCGATGACGAATTATAAGGAGAAACCGCGTCCTTTCAAATTGTTGGAAACTGGTGTACGTGTGATTGATACGCTGAATCCGATTGTGGAAGGTGGTACGGGATTTATCCCCGGTCCGTTCGGTACTGGTAAAACGGTGCTTCAGCACGCTATCTCTAAACAGGCGGAAGCGGATATCGTTATCATTGCGGCTTGTGGTGAACGTGCCAATGAGGTGGTGGAAATTTTTACCGAGTTCCCCGAACTGGTAGACCCGCATACGGGACGTAAGTTGATGGAACGTACTATCATCATTGCGAATACTTCCAACATGCCGGTAGCTGCCCGTGAAGCATCTGTATATACAGCAATGACACTGGCGGAATATTACCGTTCCATGGGATTGAAAGTCTTGTTGATGGCGGATTCTACTTCCCGTTGGGCACAGGCTTTGCGTGAGATGTCCAACCGTATGGAAGAATTGCCTGGGCCGGATGCTTTCCCGATGGATATTTCGGCTATTATCTCCAACTTCTACGGTCGTGCGGGATATGTAAAACTAAGTAATGATGAAACGGGGTCTATTACGTTTATCGGTACGGTATCCCCTGCGGGTGGTAACTTGAAGGAGCCGGTGACTGAAAATACGAAGAAAGTAGCCCGTTGTTTCTATGCTTTGGAGCAGGATCGTGCCGATAAGAAACGTTATCCGGCAGTGAATCCGATTGATTCTTACTCAAAATATATCGAATACCCGGAATTTGAGGAATATATCAAAAATCATATCAACAGTGAGTGGATTGGAAAGGTAAACGAACTGAAAACCCGTTTGCAGCGCGGTAAGGAAATTGCCGAACAGATCAATATCCTCGGTGATGATGGTGTACCGGTAGAATATCATGTGATCTTCTGGAAATCAGAATTAATTGACTTTGTTATTCTGCAACAGGATGCTTTTGATGAAATTGATGCGGTAACTCCGATGGAACGTCAGGAAGACATTCTGAATATGGTAATCGACATCTGTCATACGGAATTTGATTTTGATAATTTCAACGAAGTAATGGATTACTTCAAGAAGATGATTAATATCTGTAAGCAGATGAACTACTCGAAGTTCAAATCGGAACAGTATGAAGGATTCCAGCAGCAACTGAAGGAATTGATTGAAGAGAGGAAACTTCAATCGTAAATAGTAAATTGTTAAATCGTAAATAAGTAAGATGGCAACAAAAGCTTTTCAAAAGATATATACCAAGATTACTCAGATTACCAAGGCTACTTGTTCGCTGAAAGCGACAGGAGTAGGGTATGACGAGCTTGCCACCGTGGACGGTAAACTGGCACAGGTGGTTAAGATTGCCGGTGACGATGTCACTTTGCAGGTATTTGAAGGTACGGAGGGTATTCCGACTAATGCCGAAGTAGTATTCCTCGGCAAATCGCCTACATTGAAAGTGAGTGAGCAGCTGGCCGGACGTTTCTTCAACGCTTTCGGTGATCCGATTGATGGAGGTCCGGACATTGAAGGACAGGAAGTGGAAATTGGCGGTCCGTCTGTGAACCCGGTTCGACGTAAACAGCCGTCGGAACTGATTGCAACGGGTATTGCCGGTATCGACTTGAACAATACACTGGTATCGGGTCAGAAGATTCCGTTCTTTGCCGACCCCGACCAACCTTTTAATCAGGTGATGGCAAACGTAGCCTTACGTGCTGAAACGGATAAGATTATCCTTGGAGGTATGGGTATGACGAATGATGACTACCTGTATTTTAAGAATGTGTTCTCTAATGCAGGTGCGCTCGACCGTATCGTGAGTTTCATGAATACGACCGAAAATCCTCCGGTAGAACGTTTGTTGATTCCGGACATGGCATTGACTGCTGCAGAGTATTTTGCAGTAAATAATAATGAGAAAGTGCTGGTACTATTGACGGATATGACGAGCTATGCGGATGCGCTGGCAATCGTATCTAACCGTATGGATCAGATTCCTTCGAAAGACTCTATGCCGGGATCGCTTTATTCGGATTTGGCAAAGATTTACGAAAAGGCGGTGCAGTTCCCTTCCGGCGGTTCAATCACTATTATTGCGGTGACTACTTTGTCTGGTGGAGATATTACGCACGCTGTGCCTGATAATACGGGTTACATCACTGAAGGTCAGTTGTTCCTGCGTCGTGATAGTGATATCGGTAAGGTAATTGTTGACCCGTTCCGTTCATTGTCTCGTTTGAAACAGTTGGTAACCGGTAAGAAGACACGTAAGGACCATCCGCAAGTGATGAATGCCGCTGTACGTCTGTATGCCGATGCCGCTAACGCTAAGACGAAGATGGAAAATGGTTTCGACCTGACCAACTACGACGAACGTACGTTGGCTTTTGCGAAGGACTATTCCAATCAGTTATTGGCTATTGATGTCAATCTTGATACTACTGAAATGCTGGACGTTGCCTGGGGCTTGTTCGGTAAATATTTCCGTCCGGAAGAAGTGAATATCAAGAAAGACTTGGTGGATCAATACTGGCCAAAACAAAATAATTAGACGATTAGACGATTTACCATTTACGATTGAAGTTTGTTAATTGTAAATGGTCATAAAAGTAATTTCAGTCGTAAATCGTAAATAGTTAAATAGTAAATAGAACATCGTGGCTATAAAGTTTCAATATAACAAAACCTCTCTTCAGCAGCTCGAAAAGCAACTGAAAGTGCGGGTGCGTACGCTTCCTATTATTAAGAATAAGGAAAGCGCCCTCCGCATGGAAGTGAAACGCTGTAAAACGGAAGCTGCCGATCTGGAGGATAGGCTCGAACAACAAATTCAAGCCTATGAAGCCATGTTCGCCCTTTGGAATGAGTTTGACGCTTCATTAATAAAGGTGAATGATGTTCATCTTGGCGTGAAAAAGATTGCGGGTGTGCGCGTACCGTTGCTCGAAAATGTGGAATTCGAGATACGTCCGTACAGTATGTTTAATGCTCCCAAGTGGTATGCCGACGGTATCCATCTATTGGAAGAGCTGGCTCATACGGCAATTGAACGTGAATTTATGCTCGCCAAGCTGAACTTGTTAGAACATGCAAGGAAAAAGACCACTCAAAAGGTGAATCTTTTTGAGAAGGTACAGATACCGGGCTATCAGGATGCATTGCGAAAGATCAAACGATTCATGGAAGATGAAGAAAACCTGTCGAAATCTTCGCAAAAGATCATGAAGTCCCATCAAGAAAAAAGGAAGGAGGTAGAGGCATGATTACAAAAATGAAGAAACTCACATTCCTGGTTTATCACAAAGAGTATGAAGAATTCCTGAACAGTCTGCGTGAACTTGGGGTAGTCCATATTGTGGAGAAACAACAGGGGGCTGCTGATAACACGGAGTTGCAGGAGAATATTCGTCTTTCCAATCGCTTGGCGGCTACCTTGAAGTTGCTTCAGAATCAGAAGCATGAAAAGAATGCTGTGATTGCTACGGAAGGCGGAACGGCTGCCCGTGGTATGCAAGTGCTGGACGAAGTGGATGCCCTGCAAACAGAGCATGGAAAGCTGTCGCAGCAATTGCAAAGCTATGCCAAAGAGAAAGAAGCGCTGGAAGCCTGGGGCAACTTTGAACCGGACAATGTTCAGAAGCTGAAAGATGCCGGTTATGTAATCGGTTTTTATAGCTGTTCGGAAGGAAATTACAAGGAAGAGTGGGAAACGGAATACAATGCAATGATTGTGAACCGCATCTCTTCTAAAGTATTCTTCGTGACTCTGACGAAAGGCGGGCAGGAAGTGGATTTGGATGTAGAACAGGCGAAATTACCTGCATACTCTTTGGCACACCTTGAAACGCTTTACAATACGACCGAACAGGCCGTTGAAGAGAATGAAAAGAAGCTGGTTGCACTTTCCGAAACGGAAATTCCTTCCTTGAAGGCTGCCCTGAAAGAGTTGCAAAGTCAGATTGAATTCTCTAAAGTCGTGTTAAGTACCGAGCAGACGGCCGGCGACAAACTGATGTTGATTGAAGGATGGGCACCTGCATTCAGTCAAGTGGAGATAGAGGCTTATCTGAATGACGCACATGTATATTATGAGATTACCGATCCGATGCCGGGTGATAATGTTCCTATTCGACTGAATAATAAGGGATTCTTTGCTTGGTTCGAACCGATCTGTAAGTTGTATATGCTTCCGAAGTATAATGAATTGGACTTGACACCGTTCTTTGCCCCGTTCTTCATGATCTTTTTCGGACTTTGTCTGGGAGATTCCGGATATGGTTTGTTCCTGTTCCTGGGAGCTACTGCCTATCGGTTGATGGCGAAGAAAGTGACCCCGTCGATGAAATCAATCATTTCATTGATACAGGTATTGGCGGTTTCAACATTCTTCTGCGGTTTGCTGACAGGTACGTTCTTCGGAGCGAACATCTACGATTTGAACTGGCCGATTGTTCAACGTCTGAAACATGCTGTCCTGATGGATAACAATGATATGTTCCAATTATCGTTGATATTGGGAGCTATCCAAATTCTATTCGGTATGGTATTGAAGGCGGTGAATCAGACCATTCAGTTTGGTTTCAAATATGCAGTGGCAACGATCGGATGGATCATCCTGCTGGTTTCCATGGCAGTTTCGGCTTTGTTGCCGGAGGTAATGCCGATGGGAAGCACTGTGCATTTGGTTATTCTGGGTGTTTCGGCTGCTATGATTTTCCTTTATAACAGTCCGGGAAAGAATGTTTTCCTGAATATCGGACTGGGATTGTGGGATTCATATAATATGGTTACCGGTTTGCTTGGCGATGTATTGTCTTACGTTCGTCTGTTTGCCCTCGGACTTTCCGGAGGTATTTTGGCAGGAGTATTCAACAGCCTGGCAGTAGGTATGAGTCCGGATAATGTAATAGCAGGTCCGATTGTTATGGTACTGATTTTCGTTATCGGTCATGCCATCAATATCTTTATGAATGTGCTGGGTGCAATGGTTCACCCGATGCGTCTGACGTTCGTTGAGTTCTTCAAGAACTCCGGATATGAAGGAGGCGGTAAAGAGTACAAACCGTTCAGAAATTGAAAATTTGAAGATTAAGAATTAGAAATTGAGAATTAATATTTTAAGAATTAAACAATAAAAAATAGAATAAGATTATGGAAATGAATTTGTTTATCGCCTACATTGGCATCGCGATTATGGTTGGTTTGTCAGGCATTGGTAGTGCTTACGGAGTAACTATTGCAGGTAATGCTGCTATCGGAGCATTGAAGAAGAATGATAGCGCATTCGGTAACTTCCTGGTATTGACAGCTCTTCCGGGTACACAAGGTCTTTATGGTTTTGCCGGTTATTTCATGTTTCAGACGATCTTCGGTATTTTGACTCCTGAAATTACAGCTATCCAAGCATCAGCAGTGCTTGGTGCAGGTATTGCTTTGGGATTGGTTGCTTTATTCTCTGCTATCCGTCAGGGACAAGTTTGTGCAAATGGTATCGCAGCGATCGGACAGGGACACAATGTATTTAGCAATACGTTGATTCTTGCCGTATTCCCTGAACTTTATGCAATCGTTGCTTTGGCTGCAACCTTCTTGATCGGTAGCGCACTCGTTGCATAATTTTTAGCAAGAATATTTCCTATAAAAGACTTTCAATCCCCTTGTACATGCAGCTTCGCATGTGCAAGGGGATATTCTTTTTTCATTGTAAGGCAACGTTTCTTTCTTCTTCTTAACTCATATTTTTTGTATAAAGTATTATTTTTCAAAGAATAATGTGTACTTTTGCACTCGCATACTAAAAAGAGTTTTAATATATTATATGGTAAAAGATTTATTAACCCCCGATTATATCTTCGAGTCCAGCTGGGAAGTATGTAATAAAGTGGGAGGTATATATACCGTCTTGTCGACACGGGCAAATACATTACAGGAAAAATTCCGCGACAGAATTTTTTTCATAGGTCCTGATGTGTGGCAAGGAAAGGAGAACCCTCTATTCATCGAGTCGGATAACCTATGTGCTGCCTGGAAAAAGCATGCGCTTGAGAAAGACGAACTTTGTGTCCGTGTGGGACGATGGAATATCCCCGGTGAGCCCATAGTCATTCTTGTTGATTTCCAACCTTTTTTTGAAAAGAGAGACGATATATACACAGAAATGTGGAATCGTTATCAAGTAGATTCGTTGCACGCCTATGGCGATTATGACGAGGCTTCTATGTTTTCCTATGCCGCAGGAAGAGTGGTGGAGAGTTTCTATCGCTACAACCTGACGGAAACGGATAAGGTGGTATATCAGGCACATGAATGGATGACTGGAATGGGAGCACTTTATGTACAGGAAGCTGTGCCGGAGGTTGCTACTATTTTTACGACCCATGCTACTTCTATCGGTCGTTCCATTGCCGGTAATCATAAGCCGTTATATGATTATCTGTTTGCTTACAATGGCGACCAGATGGCGCAGGAACTGAACATGCAATCGAAACACTCGATTGAGAAACAGACTGCACACTATGTAGATTGTTTTACTACGGTGAGTGAAATAACCAATAATGAATGCAAGGAATTACTGGATAAACCGGCAGATGTTGTTCTGATGAACGGTTTTGAAGATGATTTTGTGCCGAAAGGAAGCACATTTGCCGGCAAGCGTAAACGTGCACGTGCCTTGATGCTGAATGTAGCCAATAAGTTATTGGGAACAAATCTGGGTGATGATACGTTAATTGTCGGAACCAGTGGACGATACGAGTTCAAGAATAAAGGTATTGATGTTTTTCTGGAATCATTAAACCGTTTGAACAGGGATAAGAATTTGCATAAGAATGTTTTGGCATTCATTAATGTACCCGGTTGGGTGGGAGAGCCTCGCGAGGATTTGCAGGCACGTTTGAAGAGCAAAGAAAAGTTTGATACTCCGCTTGAAGTGCCGTTTATCACCCATTGGCTGCATAATATGACTCATGACCAGGTGCTGGATATGTTGAAATATCTGGGAATGGGCAATCGTCCTGAAGATAAGGTGAAGGTGATTTTTGTTCCTTGTTATCTGGATGGACGTGATGGTATCATGAATAAAGAATATTATGATATATTGCTGGGACAGGATTTGAGTGTCTATGCTTCTTATTATGAACCGTGGGGATATACTCCGCTGGAAAGTGTAGCATTCCATGTGCCGACAATCACTACGGATCTGGCTGGGTTCGGACTTTGGGTAAACAGCCTGAAGAACCAGCATGGCATTAATGATGGAGTGGAAGTGTTGCATCGTTCGGACTATAATGATTCGGAAGTGGCGGATGGTATCAAAGATACGATTACGTTATTTGCGGATAAGACAGAGAAAGAAGTGAAGGAAATCCGTAAGCGTGCTGCTGAAGTTGCAGAGCAGGCTTTATGGAAGCACTTTATACAATATTATTATGAAGCTTATGATATCGCTTTGCGTAAGGCAAGGATACGTCAGTTGAGTTAAGAAAGAAATTATTTATCAATAAGTAAATGAAAACATTATGAAAATCAAAGTTAGTAATGTGAATACTCCCAACTGGAAAGAGGTTACTGTGAAATCACGTATACCGGAAGAGTTGGAGAAGTTGTCTGAAATCGCACGCAACATTTGGTGGGCATGGAATTTTGAAGCGACTGAACTGTTTAGAGATCTAGATCCGGAACTTTGGAAAGAATGTGGACAGAATCCAGTACTGTTGTTGGAACGTATGAGCTATGAGAAGCTGGAAGCGCTGGCAAAAGACAAGGTGATTCTAAGAAGAATGAATGAAGTTTATACGAAATTCAGAGATTACATGGATGTGAAGCCGGATGAGCAACGCCCATCTATAGCTTATTTCAGCATGGAATATGGCTTGAGCAGCGTCCTGAAAATATATTCCGGTGGTCTGGGCGTATTGGCTGGTGACTATCTGAAAGAGGCTTCCGACAGCAATGTTGATTTGTGTGCGGTAGGTTTCTTGTATCGTTACGGCTACTTTACTCAAACGTTGTCTATGGATGGACAGCAGATTGCCAACTACGAGGCACAAAACTTCGGTCAACTTCCTATTGAACGCGTAATGGATGCCCACGGTCAGCCGTTGGTGGTAGATGTTCCTTATCTTGATTATTATGTTCATGCAAACGTGTGGCGTGTGAATGTTGGACGTATTTCTTTGTATCTGCTTGACACAGACAATGAAATGAACAGCGAATTCGACCGTCCTATCACTCACCAGCTTTATGGTGGCGACTGGGAAAACCGTTTGAAACAGGAAATCTTGTTGGGTATCGGTGGTATCCTGACTCTGAAAGCTCTGGGTATCAAGAAAGATGTTTATCACTGTAATGAAGGACATGCTGCATTGATTAATGTTCAGCGTATCTGCGACTATGTAGCTACTGGATTGACTTTCGATCAGGCTATTGAGTTGGTTCGCGCTTCTTCTCTTTATACTGTTCATACTCCGGTGCCCGCAGGTCACGATTATTTTGACGAAGGTTTGTTTGGCAAATATATGGGTGGTTATCCTTCCAAAATGGGTATCTCATGGGATGACTTGATGGACCTTGGACGTAACAATCCGGGCGACAAGGGCGAACGTTTCTGTATGTCTGTTTTTGCTTGCAACACTTCACAGGAAGTGAACGGTGTAAGCTGGTTGCACGGAAAAGTTTCTCAAGAAATGTTCTCTTCTATCTGGAAAGGTTATTTCCCGGAAGAAAGCCACGTAGGATATGTAACGAATGGTGTTCACTTCCCAACTTGGAGTGCAACAGAATGGAAAGAATTATACTTTAAATATTTCAACGAAAACTTCTGGTTCGATCAGTCTAATCCTAAGATTTGGGAAGCTATCTACAATGTGCCCGATGAAGAGATTTGGAAGACTCGTATGACTATGAAGAATAAGTTGGTTGACTATATCCGTAAGTCATTCCGCGATACATGGTTGAAGAACCAGGGAGATCCTTCTCGTATCGTTTCACTGATGGATAAGATCAATCCGAATGCATTGCTGATTGGTTTCGGTCGTCGTTTTGCTACTTACAAACGTGCACACTTGTTGTTCACCGACTTGGATCGTCTTTCTAAGATCGTGAACAATCCTGATTATCCGGTACAATTCCTGTTTACAGGGAAAGCTCACCCGCACGATGGAGCAGGTCAGGGCTTGATTAAGCGTATCATTGAAATCTCTCGCCGTCCGGAATTCCTGGGTAAGATTATCTTCCTCGAGAATTACGATATGCAACTGGCTCGTCGTCTGGTTTCCGGCGTTGATATCTGGTTGAATACTCCGACTCGTCCGTTGGAAGCATCCGGTACGTCTGGTGAAAAAGCTTTGATGAACGGTGTTGTCAACTTCTCTGTATTAGATGGATGGTGGCTGGAAGGTTATCGTGAAGGTGCAGGTTGGGCGTTGACCGAAAAACGTACTTACCAGAATCAGGAACATCAGGATCAGCTGGATGCTGCTACTATTTACAGTATTCTCGAAACTGAAATCATGCCTTTGTATTATGCACGTAATAAGAAAGGATATTCTGAAGGCTGGATCAAAGTGGTGAAGAATTCTATCGCACAGATTGCTCCTCATTATACCATGAAGCGTCAGCTGGATGATTACTATAGCAAGTTCTATTGCAAACTGGCAAAACGTTTCCAGACTTTGGCTGCTAACAATAATGCGAAAGCAAAAGAAATCGCAGCTTGGAAAGAAGAGGTTGTTGCTAAATGGGATTCTATTGAAATCGTGTCCTGCGATACTGTGGAAGAACTGAAGAATGGTGATATCGAGAGCGGAAAAGAATATACTATTACTTACGTTATCGATGAGAAAGGTTTGAATGATGCAGTGGGTCTTGAATTGGTTACTACCTATACAACAGCAGACGGAAAACAACATGTTTACTCTGTAGAACCGTTCAGTGTAATCAAGAAAGAAGGTGACTTGTATACATTCCAAGTTAAACACAGCTTGTCAAATGCAGGTAGTTTCAAGGTGTCTTACCGTATGTTCCCGAAAAATCCGGAACTTCCACACCGTCAGGACTTCTGCTACGTACGTTGGTTTATCTAATAGCTTAAATGGTGGAGGTAGGGAAGTGCTACTTCCTTACCTCTGCAATCGATCGAATTGCAGGGGCTATTTCATGATGTGCAGGATAAAATTAAGGAAGTTGTACTAGAAGCAGTTGGACTTATATCACAATCAACTACGTTAACGGAAATAGGATACGATTTTAAGAACTGTGCCACCTTATTGTCACAACTGTGCCATCAGTGTGGCACGATTGTGACAATAAGGTGGCACAACTGTGACAATGGAGTGTCACAACTATAACTACTCTGTCAAGTGCAGAACCTTCTCTTTAACCTTTGGGGCTTACTTTACAGCTTCTGCAATTTTAGCTTGAAGTTCTTCTCCGTGCAGACCGCGGGCAATAATCTTGCCGCTACCATCGATCAATACAGTGTGAGGAATGCTGTTTACAGCATAAAGCTGTGCACCTTCACTTTGCCAGAATTTCAGGTCGGACATTTGCGGCCAAGTCATGTCTAGCTTCTTGATTGCTTCTTTCCATGCAGCACCATCCTGATCGAGAGATACACCTACGATTTCGAAGTTTTTGCCTTTGTACTTAGCGTATGTTTCTACCAGGTTAGGCATTTCGCGACGGCAAGGACCGCACCAGCTAGCCCAGAAGTCAACCAATACCACTTTTCCCTTACCTACATAATCAGACAACTTCACGCTCTTTCCTTCCGGAGTCTGCATTTCGAAATCAACAAATTGAGTGCCTACAGCAGTCTTTTTCTGTTTGTCAGTCATCTCTTTGATTCTTACGATTGTTTCGTCATTCTGGAAATTTGCAGGAATTTGTTGCAACAAAGCTTCGTTTTCGTCCGTAGAGTTATTGTAGAAAGTTTGTTTAAACAAGAATACTCCAACCGGGTTGGTGATATTCTTCTGTACACCTTCTTTGATTGCTTTGTCGTATTGTTCTTCCAGCTGGGCACCTTCTTTTTGTTTGGCCTCTTTCTGCTCATCACTTAAAGATGTGTCGCCCATTGCTTCATAAATGGCATTCATTTTTTTGCTGATGTCATTGATTTGAGCTCTGATTTCCTGGTATGCATCGTTGTTGGGAGTACCGGTAACAGCATCATTGTCCTTGGTCAGGGCAACGTTGATTTTTCCGTTTTCCAGGAAGAAGTCGATCATCAATGGCTCTCCGTTCACTTCACAAGTGACATAACGGCTAACCACAGAATCTTGTGTGCCTTCAAAGGTAAAAGTGCCTTTGGTGATAACAGCTGTATCTAGTTTGGTCAGATTTCTACCATTGGCTTCTTGAAGATAGACGGTGTCACCATCGCTTGCACCTTCTACTGTGCCTGTGATAGTATATCCGGCTTTGTTTCCGCCAGTACAAGCTATCATGCTTAACGCTGCCGTTGCGATAATTAAATAAGTAAACTTTTTCATGCTTTTGTAAAATTGGTGAATAAATATTTATGCAAAGATAGATTTTTTTTCTATCGGGCATCGAAAAACACTGTTATATTAGATTAACACGTAGGTAGAAACCGCAGAAATGTGTACCTTTGCAGCCCAAACTTTAGTATGAATATGCAAGAAGATAAATCCATCATTGAGGTGAGCCATGTATCGAAGTACTTTGGCGATAAAACAGCATTGGATGATGTGACTCTGAACGTGAAAAAGGGCGAGTTTGTGACTATACTTGGTCCTTCCGGTTGCGGTAAAACCACGTTGTTGCGTCTCATTGCTGGTTTTCAGACAGCTTCGGAAGGCGAAATCCGAATTTCGGGGATGGAAATAACACAAACCCCTCCCCATAAGCGTCCGGTGAATACGGTATTCCAGAAATATGCCCTATTCCCGCATTTGAATGTGTATGATAACATCGCTTTCGGCCTGAAACTGAAGAAAACACCGAAACAGACCATTGAGAAGAAAGTGAAAGCTGCTTTGAAAATGGTAGGTATGACGGATTATGAATACCGTGATGTGGATTCTCTTTCCGGTGGTCAGCAACAACGTGTAGCCATTGCCCGCGCCATTGTGAATGAGCCGGAAGTATTGCTGTTGGATGAACCGCTGGCAGCACTCGACCTGAAAATGCGTAAGGATATGCAAATGGAGCTCAAAGAAATGCATAAATCTTTGGGAATTACGTTTGTTTATGTCACTCACGACCAGGAAGAGGCACTTACGCTAAGTGATACGATTGTCGTGATGAGTGAGGGAAAAATTCAGCAGATCGGTACGCCGATTGATATTTATAATGAACCTATCAATGCTTTTGTAGCAGACTTTATCGGAGAAAGTAATATCCTCAACGGTACCATGATCCATGATAAACTCGTACGTTTCTGCGGTACGGAGTTTGAATGTGTGGATGAAGGATTTGGCGAGAATGTTCCCGTAGACGTAGTCATCCGTCCGGAGGATCTTTATATTTTCCCTGTTTCGGAAATGGCACAGTTGGTAGGAGTGGTGGAGACTTCTATTTTTAAAGGGGTGCATTATGAAATGACGGTGATGTGCGGTGGATATGAATTTCTGGTGCAGGATTACCACCATTTTGAAGTAGGGGCGGAAGTCGGTCTGTTAGTAAAGCCTTTCGATATCCATATCATGAAGAAAGAGCGTGTTTGCAATACGTTCGAAGGAAAATTGCTGGATGCTACTCATGTGGAATTTCTGGGTTGTAACTTTGAATGTGTTCCGGTGGAAGGAATCGCTTTCGATACGAATGTCAAAGTGGAAGTAGACTTTGAAAAAGTGATTCTTCAGGATAATGAAGAAGACGGAACGCTGACGGGTGAGGTGAAATTCATCCTTTATAAGGGTGACCATTATCATCTGACTGTATTGTCAGACTGGGACGAGAATGTATTTGTAGATACGAACGATGTATGGGATGACGGTGACCGTGTAGGTATTACCATCCCTCCAGATGCTATTCGTATAGTTAAAATAACCGATTAACAGGAAAGGAAGTGAATAAGAGGTTTATAGTCTTTTTGTCATCACGTAAGAGTTGGACTCTCCCTTACATTATTTTTTCGGCGATCTTTGTGATCATACCGTTGTTCTTAATTGTCGTATATGCCTTTACTGATGATAGCGGTCATTTGACACTCGCCAATTTCCAGAAGTTCTTCGAACATCCCGAAGCAATCAATACCTTTGTCTATTCGATTGGTATTGCCATTATTACCACCCTTGTTTGTATTTTGCTGGGTTATCCTGCTGCCTGGATCTTGAGCAACAGCAAGCTGAACCGTTCTAAAACGATGGTTGTACTGTTTATTCTGCCGATGTGGGTGAATATTCTGGTGCGTACCCTTGCCACTGTTGCCTTATTCGACTTTTTCAGTGTGCCGTTGGGCGAGGGAGCCTTGATATTCGGTATGGTGTACAACTTTATTCCCTTTATGATTTATCCTATCTACAACACTTTGCAGAAGATGGATCATAGCTATATCGAGGCGGCGCAAGACTTGGGAGCCAATCCTGTGCAAGTCTTTCTGAAAGCAGTCCTTCCGCTTTCCATGCCGGGGGTGATGAGTGGTATCATGATGGTGTTCATGCCGACCATATCGACATTTGCCATTGCCGAGTTGCTGACGATGAATAACATCAAACTCTTTGGTACGACGATTCAGGAAAATATCAATAACAGTATGTGGAACTATGGAGCGGCACTTTCGCTCATTATGTTGCTATTGATAGCTGCTACTTCCCTGTTCAGCACCGATGATAAGGAAAACTCAAATGAAGGAGGCGGGCTATGGTAAAGAAGATATTTGCACAGACTTATTTGTGGATATTGCTGCTCTTGCTTTATTCTCCGATCGTGATTATTGTGATCTACTCATTTACAGAGGCGAAAGTGTTGGGTAACTGGACGGGATTTTCTACCAAACTTTATTCTTCGTTATTCACTACCGGTGCTCATCATTCTTTGATGAATGCATTGATTAATACAATCACTATCGCTCTATTGGCTGCAACGGCATCTACATTGTTAGGAAGCATCGCTGCTATCGGTATATTCAATCTGAAAGCCCGTTCCCGCAAAGCGGTCGGATTTGTGAATAGTATTCCTATTTTGAATGGTGATATTATCACTGGTATATCACTCTTTCTCTTGTTTGTATCATTGGGAATCACACAAGGCTACACAACCGTAGTGCTTGCTCATATTACTTTTTGTACCCCATACGTTGTTTTGAGTGTGTTGCCTCGTTTGAAGCAGATGAATCCGAATATTTATGAAGCTGCCCTTGACTTGGGAGCTACTCCTATGCAGGCCTTGTGGAAAGTCATTATTCCGGAGATTCGTCCGGGAATGATTAGCGGTTTTATGCTTGCACTGACACTATCCATTGATGATTTTGCCGTAACTGTCTTTACTATCGGTAATCAAGGTTTGGAAACGCTCTCTACCTATATCTACGCCGATGCCCGCAAGGGAGGTTTGACCCCGGAACTTCGTCCGCTTTCGGCTATCATTTTTGTCGTGGTACTGGCGTTATTGGTTGTAATCAATTACCGGGCAGGAAAAACGAAGAAAAAAGATTAATAGACTATCAAATGTGCTACTACGTAAATAATATGAAAAGAATAATTCCTGCTATCCTGCTCTTATTGGCTTTGACCGGGTGTTATAATTCCGGTGAACCTCGTGAGCGGGTTCTTAAAATCTACAACTGGGCGGATTACATCGGTGAAGGTGTACTCGAGGATTTCCAGGCATATTATAAAGAACAGACCGGTGAGAATATCCGTATCGTTTACCAGACATTCGATATCAACGAAATCATGTTGACGAAGATTGAAAAGGGGCATGAAGATTTTGATGTGGTTTGTCCTTCGGAATACATCATCGAGCGTATGCTGAAGAAGCATTTGTTGCTACCCATCGATACGAATTTTGCCCATTCTCCCAATTACATGAATAATGTGGCTCCATTTATTCGTAAGCAGATTAATAAATTGAGTCAGCCGGGTGAGAAGGCAAGCCGCTATGCTGTATGTTATATGTGGGGAACGGCTGGTATTTTGTATAACCGGGCTTATGTGCCCGATTCGGTAGCTTTATCCTGGGATTGCCTTTGGAATAAAAAGTATGCCGGAAAGATCCTGATGAAGGATAGTTATCGTGATGCTTACGGAACAGCTGTGATCTATGCACATGCAAAGGAACTGAAGGAGGGAACAGTGACAGTGGAAGAGTTGATGAATGACTACTCTCCACGTGCGATGGAGTTGGCTGAAAAATATTTGAAAGCTTTGAAACCGAATATTGCCGGTTGGGAAGCGGATTTCGGCAAGGAGATGATGACGAAAAATAAAGCCTGGCTGAATATGACTTGGAGCGGTGATGCGATTTGGGCGATTGAAGAGGCTGATGCGGTAGGAGTGGATCTGGATTATGAAGTTCCGGAGGAAGGAAGTAATATCTGGTATGACGGTTGGGTGATCCCGAAGTATGCCAAGAATCCGGAAGCAGCCAGTTATTTTATCAACTTTATGTGCCGTTCGGATATTGCCTTGAGGAATATGGATTTTTGCGGATATGTAAGTTCCATAGCCACTCCTGAAATACTGGAAGAAAAGGTAGACACTACGCTTCAATATTATTCCGATTTAAGTTACTTTTTCGGACCGGGTGCAGATAGCATACAAATTGACAAAATACAATATCCGGATCGCAAAGTGGTGGAACGATGCGCCATGATTCGCGATTTTGGCGATAAGACAAAAGAAGTTCTTGATATTTGGTCGCGTATTAAAGGAGATAATTTGGGAGTGGGTATCACTATTCTTATTTTTGTTGTCGTTGCGTTGATGAGTGGTTGGATGATTTATAAAAGATGGCAGCGTTATAGCCGTCAGAAACAACAGAGACGCAGAAGCAGAAGGAAAAAGGTCAGGAGGAATTAGTTTTTCTCCGGATTACAAACATAAATAAATGACGCAAAAATAAAAGCGGTATCTACAGAAAGGAATAAGAAGCACGGTGAACGGAATGCTGATGGCAGGATGTTTACCGTGCTTTGTTTTTATCGTCTTTTCATTTTCCGGAGAATGTCCTTGGTATCCTTATCTACCCGGAATGACTCGATTGTTTTTTGCAGTGCCTTGTTGTAAGTCCAGTTATCCAATGCGCTATGTTTCAGATACTCCATTGTCTTTTGGGAAAATTTGATAAAACACAGTGATATCATCCATGCCATAGCCATGCGTGCATAATAGGCATCGTGATTGAATGAGTCGGCATATTTCAGTAACGAATCAATATGTGCGTCATCTACATAATGGAAAAGCATCACAATTCCGAAACGTATTTCAAATTCTTTAGAGGATTTCAGATAGGGTTGGATAAATTGCCATACGTTTTCTTTTCCTTTTTTCACGGCAGTTTTCAGTTCACTGCAGAATATGTCGCATACAGCCCAATTATCTATGCGGGGAATGAACATCGTTACGTATTTCATTTGTTCTTCAAGTTCCATTTTTGCTAGTCCGATAATCATTCCCTGAAGCATTGTTTCTTCATAATAGTTAGTCTCGGTTGATTCGACAAATGTGCGCCAGTCTTCTTTCTTTATAATTTCTTTGGCCATTGTTCGCAGTTGGGGGATGCGTACGCCGAGAATGTTGTTAGCTCCCGGGAGGAGGGAAGAGTGAAATTCCTGATATTGGGAATCTACTAACGCCTGTAATTCTTTCCGGATGTTTTCAGTTATAGTCATTTTTCATATCGTTGGTTATTTCACAAAGGTATAAAAAAAGAGTATGCGTACTGTGGCAGGCATACTCTTTTTTGAGACAATTCCCATCATAATGAAAATACTTTGGGAAAGCTTGTCCGATCGGTTACTTCTTGACCATGTCGAAACTGAATGTGGTAATCGGGAAGTCTTTCAACGGCACTCCTTCTACTTCCACCTGGGTTGCTTTGATCACAAAGGTAAGTTTTTTATCTTTATATGTATATTGACCCTGTTCTTCTGCTTCTATGGTTACTTTTACAGTAATTTGAGGATCTTCTTCTCCATCCGCTTTTACTTGAGTCGGGGGCGTATATTTTATTTCCAAAGGTTCAGGTTTCAATTGAAGTAGAATGGAGCCTTTGCCATCATCATTAAAGGCGGCAGTATAAGGAATGTTGTAATTGATATCGTCCAGATTCTCAATGATAACTTCGGCAGCTTCTTCACCGACGATACTTCTGATCAAATCGTCAACCGGAAGTTTTTTAATCATAATTTGATTGTCTTTTACTTCAGCGGTAACTGTGGCTCCTTGCGGTTGTTCTTCTTTGGAGGAGTAGTTTTGTGGATTGACGGATGGAGCGGTTTCTGTCAACATCTTACCGGAATAGTTTCCATCCACATCTTTAAGTGAATATACGGGAATATCTGAATCGTCATCATTGCTGCATGCTGTGAAAGTGCTTATCAGGCCTGGCAATACTACAAGGAGAACAAAGCGATTAAAACAACGAGTTTTTTTTATTTCAGTTAAAATTTTCATACTGTTTAAAATTAGATTATTAATTTTCAAAATTAAGGTGTACGTACATAGAGTAAATGCCGGTATTTGTGAAATACTGCGTATGGAAATAAAAACAAAATGTTTTTTTGCAGGAATGCTGTTGCAGAGGTCCCATTCATCAGGACCTTTGCAACAGATAGCAGACTTCGTATACTATTGTTTTTTTATAATAGATTCGCTTGGTGTTATTCCGAAATATTCTTTGTATTTATGTCGGAAGTTTTTTAGATTCTTTAATCCTATCATTTCCGGAACCACATTTACAGAGTATTTTCCGCTTTCTAACAGTTCACGGGCTTTTTCCATTCGGATTCGGTATATAAAAAATTTAGGTGCTTCTCCTGTCAGCGATTTCCATTTATTGAAGAAAGTAGTTCTACTCATATATAGTTCGGACGCGACTTCATCAATAGTCAGGTTTTCCTGATCTATATTTTTTAGAATATAGTCTTTCACACGATCGATGAATACGTAATTATCTTCATTCAGGTTTTCGTTCTCTTTTATCTTTAAGAATTGTTCCCCGAATATTTTTTGTAGGAATGATTTTCTAAGGAAACGACTATTTTTGATTAGAACGTTTATTTCTATTTTTAAATCTTCTACATGAAAAGGAGTATGTAAAAAGACATCGGCCAGCGAGGCCTCTCTTGTGTTTTGTTGTTTGCCGTCCAGATATGAACCGTAAAGGATAATAGGTATAATAGAGGTCTCTCCGGACGTTTTCAGCCTTGAAGAGAGTTCGTTTCCATACATCCCATGCAACATCATGTCACAAATCACGATGTCCGGGTATTCTTCTCTGATGTATTTCAGGGCTTCCAGACCGTTGTCGAAGCTTTTTACAATGAAGTGTTCGGATAAGCGTGTTTCCAGATAAGACCTGAAGTCTGCATTACTGTCAGCAAGGAGTACTGTAGGCTTGGCTGACTTTCTTTTATGAGTCTCTTTACAGAACAGAGAGTCAATCTTTTTTTCTTCCTGATTGACTGTGAACTGTATGGGAGTATATTCGGACATATTTTTATGTGTATATTTTAATGGAAATCTTAGTAAAACACTCTGTTGGGAGTGATTGATGAGAATCTTGCCGTTGCACAGTCTTAACAGTTTCTTATAAAATATACTTTTATCGAAACTATATTCAAGTTCTTCTCCCCGTTTGAGTAATTGAAGCTTTTTGTATGTGTAACATTGGGTCAATCTCCTGCTTTTGTAACCGGTTATTCTAATTTGCCAGTGTTGAGGGTTTATAGAAATAGCCAAGATAATTGTTTGCTTTTGTCCGGCGTGGTCTATGGCGTTTCTTATGAATTTATCAATGATTGGAGATACCTTACTTTGGTCGAACCAAGTACTGGCATACTTGAATTCTGTCTTTATTTCCAGTTTTATTTGATTGTTGATGGCATGTTCTCTTAAAGAGTCGACTTTGTTCCTGATAAACTTTCCGAGTTCATATTCTGCAATATCCACACTTCCGGAATGGGTGAATAACTGTTTCAAATTCATCAGTCCGGTTAAATGTTCGTTGAGACAATCGATCTTTCGGATTGCCAGTAATAACTCCGTTTTGGCATTTTCGGGACAATGATCATTGTATATTGTTTTTAATGGAGTATGAATCGATGTGATCGGGGTACGAATATTCCCGAAGGAGTCCATTAAATATTGAATCCCTTCTTTTAATAAATTCTTTTCTTTTTGTATAAATATGAAAGACCAAATCCAATAAATTGAAATTCCGCCTGCAATAAACAGTGGGACAAGGTATAATTGATAAATAAGAAGTATAGTTATGACAACGGGAACGAGAGGTGATGTTGTTATTGAGTATTTCATTTTAATTTGTTTTAATGGTGCCACTTAGATGGGATACACCTATTTCCTACGTTTGAGATAAAAGAGTAAATTCACTGTAACTATAATCTCACAGTTATGTATTCATAAACTCAAAATATAAATATTTATGGATTTATATTTTGAGAGGTGATAGTTGAAAGTAAAATTTATATGAGGAGCTTGAATCCTAACAATTTGAATCATTCTTTGAGAAATGGTGGATTTCCTCCTGGCAACAATGATAAATAGATCTATTTTTGTTTATTGAATGTTTTTATTTACCGTGTGGTAATACTGATGAGGGGGGGGAACGTATTGCATATTCGGTACTATCGATACATATCCCGATAAGTACCACTTTGGATTTTCTCATATAAAGATAGAAAGGAAGTACGATTTATTCCTGCGAAGTAAAAATAATGATAAGTTGTAACAAGTGGATGATGATATGAATATTGGATGACAGTTTATTGTCGTTTGGTGTGTTTGTTGTGAAAGATGGTGAATTATAATTGTGATTTTTTAACCAACTGTCTGTCGTCGACAGAGTAAGGTTCCGTTTTCGTATTCAACTCATATAAAAAGTTGTATCATTAGATGGGCAGGACTATAGAAAGGTGCGGCGATGTTGAGAAAACCATATTTCACTTCTTCGTTGTCGAATCTCAACATATAGGTATGAAAACGTTGGTCGTATGACTTTATCGCTAAGTAGCCGCTTTGATAAATCATCGGAACAGGATTACTGATGTTCGCTCTGTTATCACTCAATGAGGCGGAAGAGACTTCAATGCCATCCAGTTGGCGAAAGTCGAAGTCCTTCTTTTTAAGTATTTCTATCAAGAATGTTGGTGTTCCGCTGGCAAACCAATAATCGCCGAAACGTGACTTGGAAAGGGCACTACATATTCAATATAACAGTACTATATACAAAGGTAACAAACATTTGTATATTACGTAATGAACATTAGTAATAATAAATTCAGGCTTCCTGTTAGCTATTTTATATGGATGTTTTAATCTTGCTGTTGGGTAACTGTAGGGAATGCATAACTGAGTCAGGCTTATTGCATAAGTCTGTCCATATAAATGCACAAGTGTAATTTCATTGTTGTTTTATTATCTGATAAGCCATGTCGTAAAAAGTGCAGTTCTCTTCTGATAAAATGTGGCAGCATTTAAAGTTTAAAAAATTTCGGTTGCTACTACTCTTATTTTTGCTCGAAACTTTCCCTCCAGTTAATTCTATGAGCATTGGAAGAGTTAGTAGCTTCCGAAGGATAATTGTTTGAATAGGGGAAGACCGGACACTGTTCTGTAATAGAACAGTGTCCGGAATCTTCCTACTTGGTTATTCTTTATTTTTCTGAGTCACCTCGATACCTGCAGGCCACAATACTGCTTTATTATGGGCTTTTGCATCATTCCCGTGGCCGGAGAAATCTTTGGCTATATCGCCTTCGCCTTCGTTGAACTTCCAGTAGGCGCATAGACCCGGGGCATTTTCTGGGTCTTCTATATTATACATGTTTTTGTAGATTTCCTCTTGAGTGCGGGCTGTGTTCCATATGCGTACTTCGCAGATTTCGCCGTCAAGTTGTCGACTCATGTCGTCAGGCTCACCATAAGAGTGGCCTATTTTGAACATGAATTGTTTACCACGCTCTTGCATACCGAGGTTGATGGGTAAGCCGTTTCCGTAGTCTTCGGCGCGGCTTTGTTCACGTCCATCAAGGTAGATGGAGGCGGTACGCGCTTCAGTGTCATAAACTACGGCTACGTGGTACCATTCATTGGGAAGTAGTAGTTTACTGTTGTCAGCGTTGGGTATTTTGTTTTCGTTGGCGGCGAATTGTAGTTGTTGTAAGGGGAATCCTGTATCGCCAAGGCGCAACAGACAATATTGCTCAATGCCCATGATGGTACAGATGTTTTTCGTTTTGGCGCCGTATTTGAAGTCATTCACACGAATGATGGCTTCGTAGGTGAGTTGCTTCAGATCGTTGACGATGTCGGCAGTGGGGCTGTTTTTGTCGAAGCCGGGCACTTCGAAGTAATTATCTTTCAAATTGACAGCGGTGGTGATGGCACTGGAACGTCGGATGATATAGCAGATGGTTTTCGAACCGTCGAGAATGCCGATTCCTCCTGTTGCCTGACTGATGGTGACGGGGAGTAGATAGCCGGCGTCGATAGTGAGTTCGGTGAGGGCGTCGAAGTCAATGGTGACAGGCGCTGAGATGGTTTTACCTTGCGGAATAACGGCTTGCTCGGTGGAGAGAGTGTAGTATTTGGGGTCGAGCAGGGTGTAGTCTGTTTCCAGGCGGGCGTTGTAGGTGTTTACCAAGGTAGGATCTACTTTAATGCTGACGTTGACGTCGCTTCCCGTCGGCTGTGAGAGCTGAGCGGCGATTGTTTGTTGACCGGTTTCGATGAGGCGGTTGAAGGTGAAGCTCGTCACGTCCTTCTGTTGGGCGACATCGAGGTAGACTACGCTGTCGAATGGGGAGGCGTTGCTATAGTCCTTGTTGTCGCAGGCGGCTAGTGACAGTAGCATAGCTGCGGTGAGGCTTGAGAGAGAGGCTGTGCATAGGATGCTTCGGAAGATTTTTGTTGTTTTCATGGCATTTGAATTTTTTGTTTCTTTACGGGATTGATAGATATATGTTGTTTCGAATTTCTTCGTTGATATTCTGTTTTTGTTAGCGTCCGTCCGTCGGGTGTTGCCGATGGGGGGGGACGTTGCTGATGCTTCTTTTTACGGGGAAGCATTGTTATAAGGATTAGCGTTGTTCATAGCTGCTGGCTCTGGTTTCGAAATGAGAGAAGCCGGGAGTGCTGCTTGTGGAAGCATAGCTTTCGGAACAGTCTACTTTCGTGCGGACACTCCCGGTCTTTTCTTTTTTTAATTTGCTTTGTTTAGCGCAATGCTTACTTTTCAGCAGCCGTTGCAAAAAATTTAGCTATGAAGGCCATGACCCTACTAGTAGTTTTTAGGATATGAAGTACCGGTATAGCTAACTGTTTTTCCACCCCATACTCGTGAAGCAAAATTGTTCATTGTTCCGGAAGCATCATAATTACGTACATTAAACATCATGATTGCACCATAATCGCCATAGTTTTGCGCAGCACTTTGGATTTGTCTTGCACTAGGATAACCGTCGGTGTATTGTATTGACATACTTGCCCATTTGCTGTTTGAAAATCCGGAAGGAGCACCATATCCGTAACCGAAGTTAGGCCACATATAATTCATAGCGTTCAGAGCATTCTGATTGAAATATTGGGCATAGCCGTAATGGAAAGCAGTAATTAACTTACCAGACATTTTCGGATTCGCGCGTAAGGCTGTAATCAACGAACTGAAGTTAGTACCGCTGGGTGACGGGGTACCTGATATTTTTCCGTATTCAGCATATTCGTCATCAAAGTCTACACCATCAAGTCCATTAACTTCAATACAATCAGCCACTTGGTTAGCGAATGAAGTTATTTGCGCACTGGTTAGATTAGCAAATCCCACACCTGTATGATCACCCAGCAAACCGAGCAATACTTTGATACCCTTGTCCTGCAATGGTTTCACCAATGTATTTCTGTTGTTCAGAATGTAAGTCTGATTCGGGTTGTGATATAACTCTACAGTCGAAACTGTGCCGCGAATGTTCGATGCGAACAATATCACGTGATCCACTACATAGTCTTTGTCCGCTTCTGTACCGGTGAAGTAGTATTCACCCATATTTAACGGATTGATATCGTTTGTCTCGATATACGTTGTCAGTTTCGGTGTTTTAACGGATACACCACGGGTCGCTACCGGCTGGGCATCTTGAGATGCTACTACCAAGTCTTCATTGTTGCTGCAACTTGTAACGAACAATACCATAATTAATGTAACTAGAGTAAAAAATAAATTCTTCATGATTTTTTGATTTAAAAGTTAATAACTAATTGTGAATGGGAATTTTTTCACATATAAACACCTCCTTTTTTCTTTTAATTCTTATTATCTGATTATCATTTTTTATCTTGGTTTCTTTTGGTCAGATTATGATTGATCTTTATTTACCAGTCTTTCCTATAAGGATTGTTTTCAGGACCTCCATTTATCCTATTGTCCAAAGCTTTTCCATCATACAATACATCTCCCCATATTACTTCGTCTCTATTAAAATCCCAACTATCACCGTCATCCATGAATGGAAGAAGGCTATATGTGCCTAACATTATACCAACTGCTGTTTCATAGCCACCATACTCATTACCGATGAGATCATTTCCATAAACTATAATATTGCTTTTTTTATATCCTGCGGATTTCCATTTAGCTATTGTCTCTGCTGCCTGGTCTCTATGTTTTATATCAGTGCTAGAATACAGAGGTACATTTACACTACCGTAACATTTTTCATCCAATCCGGCAATGGGTTTTCGCGTGTATTTACTATAAACCTGTGTACCTTCCGGGTTGGGAGTGATGGCTTGCAAGTCTTCCGTTGGCGAAACGTAGCCGTGCCATGCATAATCAATGTGTTTGCCTACTTCGATGCCTCCACATTTGTTGATGTCGTAGAAATATTCCGTAGCGTCTCCTTTATCTACCAATGTGAGCAATTTGCCGGGTAAGGCTTCACGCAATGTCTTGATCAGCATGGGGTATGAAGTGGTGTTCATTGCCGGTGTTCCTGCTTTGCCGTATTTACTGTCATCATCCAATAGGTTTACGCCATCTAGTTGATAACGATTTACCGTAGCTTTCACTTGACTGACGAAATCGGTTATCTGTGTGTTGGTCATGCTGCAAAAGCCTATTCCTTTGCCACCATTTTCAATACAAATGCATACTTTGTGGTCATACTCCTGGAGATGGCGGATGTATTTATCTCTATGTTCCAATACGTAAGACAGGTCGCTACCCAAGCTGAACAAAGCACGTCCACTGGTAGCGTCATAGTCTATTGTTGCTTTTTTGAGGTTTACAATATTCCCCATGTTATATATTGGTGCAGGCATGGTTGAACCTTCCGCTTTGACACTCCATGCGTTGGCGATCAAAGGCTGATACGTTTCTGTATTTACATAAAATACTGAAGTCAGACCGGGCATCATCGGTGGGATTGGTATTGGTTCGTAGCCAGGTGTGCATGTCGTTATCTTTTCCCGGAAGCTTATTCTGTAATAAATCACTTGTTTGGCAGCTTGCACTTCTATACCTGCAAAGTCCCGTTCGAGCGTAATTGCCAACAGGTAGAGCGTTCCAGCTTCCAGTCCTTCGGGAGAAAGGGTGACACTAATATTTTCGGATACTTTCTTTCCAGTGGGTATGGTGAGTGAACCGCCGTCCTCAAAGGTCACATTGGTGACAGGAAATTCTTTCATTTCGGTGCTGTTGTCACTGTTGTATTTCGCTACGAGTTCCGGTGATGGAACAACTTTTACTGTAACGGTCGTTGTAGCGGGCTTGGTTAGTGCGTAAACTATTTCTTCGGTGGCTGCGCCATCGTCTTCATACATGCCCACGGTAATCATGTGGGAAAGAGTCTTTCCACTGTATAGCTGTCCTCCCATGCTATTCATAGGTGTTTCGTCAGGCAGCACACCTCCGATTTGTGTGATATCTCCTGCGGTGCATCCCGTCAATGCTACCAACAACATGGAAAGGGCGAAGTATTTGAATGAGTTATTCATAAGATTGATTTTATAGTATTTATGCATTGTTTTTTATCATTAGTTTCGGTTTCCTGCAAACTAATATTCCATAATTTCCATCCTCTTACTTTCGTCTACATGGATGGATTCATCGTCTGTATAGCCGTCCGGCAAGTATGGTAATTCTTTTCAGGTTGATAATAATCTTCACCTATGGAGTATATTGCCATTCCTCCCAAAGGACCCAAGCCAACTACACGGTTAGGTATTTCGAGCACGGCGTTATGCCATGTTCCGTTTTCGTCCGCTAACTTGCCGTTCATCTTGGTGGCTAGTATCAGTTGCTTTTTTGATAGCGTTGTATGCGTCTCCAGTGTATTTGCCACAAGCAGTTTCAATGCCACGGCTCTCTCTATGTCGGCGGTGTTGAGCACTACGTAGTTCAGTTTCTCCATGTCGGCAGCGTCTACAAAGGTGGGATCCCCTTCAAAAACGAGTGCTTTTCCTGTGGCGGATAGTTTGGAGACAATTAACCGTGCGGACGCTTTGCGTGCAGCCTGTTCAGTATCCGTACCACCATAAAGTGGTATGCCGCTGAAAGCGAAACCATCCATGTTTAACTCTGCAACAGTGGCTACCGCTTTGTCCAACCATGCGCCCAAAGCGGCGTCATCGGGAAGTTCCGTCATTTTCTTGGCATAATCTACGTGGTAGAGCACGCGGGTACTTTTCTCTTGTAGTCCGGGGATATCCTCACGGTCGGCAGCGGTGATGTTCTCAGAGTTTGCCAACGTAACAAAGTCCAGTGAATCGGGCAGGGAACGGAGATAGTTGCCTTCGTTCTTTGAAGGCTCAACGCCGTTGTTGAAGCTCGCGTATGTGATGTAGTGTTCGCGTTCGAGCTTGTAGATGCGAAGCGATTCCATATAACGTGCCCAGAGTTCGGGATTTTGCTTGTCCGGGCCTTGGATGGTGTAGTCCACCTCTTCCGGATCTGTCCAGTCTTCACAAGACGTAAACAGATATCCTCCGGCTATTGCGATTGTCAGGAGACAAGCCATTAAATTGGATCTCAAATAGCTGTGTTTCATATCTTTTTGTTTTTCAAGGTTTTACTTTTATTAATTATTCGGTTTGCAATCCCACCAGAGGCGAATATTTATTTGGTCTCCTCCCAGCATCTGTGCGGCTTCTTCCACGTGTCCTCCGTTGAGGCTGTATTCACTGGCAGGGTATTGCAGGCGACGTATTCCGATGTTAGTAAGTTCGGAATATGAGCTCTTATTGTCAACGATGGGGAGCATTTTGGGATAACCCGTGCGGCGGCGTTCACTCCATGCTTCGATGCCCAGTGGGTAAATGGCAATCCACTTCTGGGTGATGATGCGTTCGAGGTTTTCTTCAAAATGATCTTCCTTGCTGTCCGTGTTCCACGCGATTTTGATGTTGGATGGGGCACTGGTGTCGTATTTGCCCAGCGGATCGGCATAGGCTGCTGGCACCATGCTGTTGTCGGCAGCGTAAGCTTCGGCTCCCGATGCTCCGTGTTGGGCAAAGGAGAGGGCTATGCCTTGCTCATAGAGGTCTTTGGCCTCTCCACCCATTGCCCATCCTCGCAATGCGCCTTCGGCACGGAGGAATGCCACTTCGGCGGCGGTCATCCAGGTGTAAGGGTCGGTGGCGGTCATGAGGCGGTTGGAGTAGACACTTTTCAGTTGGTCGTCGGTCACGCCTGTCGGTAGTGTGCCGATGCGGATACCGTAATAGCCTTCCTTACTGCCGGCGGTGCCGTCTGTTTTGCCGTTGCCTTTACCCATGGTGAAGTATTTTTCGCGGCGAGAATCCTGATAACCGTTCATGTAGCATAGAATGTCGGCACCAATCCGATAGTCGTTCCAAGTGTTGAAACAGAGGGCAGAACGGTTTTCGGCTACGTGAAATAGGGCGTTGTCGGCATTGTCAGTAATCACACCCGCCTTCACTGCCGCTTCGGCTATCCGTTGCACTTCTTCTTTCATCTCTGGCACGTAGCAGAGACGCATCGCCATGCGAAGTTGCAGAGAATGGAGGTATTTGCGCCATTGCTCCACGTTTCCGTAATAGACGTCGTCAAGCTTCTTCAGGGCATCGGGGTCGAGTGTGAGGTTGTCCTCAAATGCTTGGTCGGCTTCATCCAGTTCCTTGAACATCTGCTTGTAGATAACATCCTGCGAGTCGTAGGGAGCACTCAATGCAGCGGCTTCTCCTTCCACCACTATCTTGCTGTAGGGGATGGGTCCGAACATGTCGGTAGTGCGTTGCATGATCGCCACTCGCAGCACTTTGGCGATGGCTTGCGGAACGGGCACGTCATTCAGTTTCATCAGATTGCGGTAGTTAGGATAGGTGTTGGTGAAGATGGTGGAAAAGGCTCCTTCCAACCAATCCGACTTGGGATTATATGTTGAAAATTTTTCAATCCATCCGGTGTGCGTGTCACTAAAATATCCACCATAAGCACCACCGCACATGGCTTCCATAAATTGATACAAATGTTCCTGCGTGGGGATCACCTGACCTTCAAGTGTTTTTAATTTGGAACCTACGTTATAGTTGTCTCTCCCCATCTCTTCCTCAGTGGTTTCAAAAGGGTTTCGATTGATATCATTGTCCATGCAACTACTAAAAATAAGCAGCGTGGCAATTGATATCATTGTCAGATTGAACTGTTTTATGTATTTCATGCTATTCATCGTTTTTAGAAGTTAAGCTTAATGTTGAACCCGATGTTGCGGCTGCTCGGCATCATGAAGTAGTCGATACCCTGGTAGAAGTTGCCGGTAGAGGCTACGCTTTCGGGGTCGAACGGCGCTTTATTGTATATCATCCAAAGATTGCGGCCTACAAGTGATACATTGATGTCGCATACGTTGCCTATCCAGCGGCGGGGGATGGTATAACCGATGCGCGCTTCCTGAAGGCGGACATTCGTTGCGCTGTATGTATAGTACTGTGGCAATCCGCTGGAACCGGCGATGACCTCAAACCACTTTTGTGCGTCTACCATCGTACGGCCGTTGACGAGCACTCCACCGGCATCACGGGCGGCAGCGGTTCTTTCGGAAACTCCGTACTCATCCATAGCGGCCTGTGTAGCTGAATATGCGATACCACCGATGCGGGTGGAAATAAGGAATCCCACGTTAATGCCTTTGTAAGAGAAGGAGTTGTTCCATGCCAGATTAGCTTTCGGGAATACGCTTCCCAGTTTGATGTCGTTCAGGTTACCCACTTTGGAGACGTTGCCGGTGGCGTCTATCTGGACTTTTCCCTTGTCGTCGCGCACCACGTCGGAGCGGGTGTAAAGGTCGCCTAGCGAACCACCTTCTTTCAAGATGAACTCAGCCTGTGCCAATCCGCGTCCGTCAGACGTCTTCAGCGGAAGCCGGTCTTTGTTGATGATTTCTCCGGTTTCGGGATGCACGTAGTTTCTTACCAGTTCGGTCAGCATGTTCTGGTTGCTGGAAATGGTGAAGCTGGTGTCCCAGTTGAAGCCGCTCCAAGTGTGTGCATAGCCTAACATAGCTTCCACGCCCACATTGCGCACGGAACCGGTCTGCACATACAGCTTGTCGTAACCGGAAGATACCGTAATCTGCGGGTCGAACGTTTGGTTGTGCGTGTTGGCGTAATAGAAGGAAGCGCTTATTTTGAAGTCACGGAACAGCGTTGCGTCCAAGCCTACTTCCCAAGAATTGGTGCGTTCGGGATAAAGTGTGCCGATGGGGTAGATGGATTTCTCTTTCCACTGTTGCAGTGTGGCGTCATACGGAAAAGTCGGTATGGTCAGGTAGCGGGGGTAAGGAGAACCCACAGAACTGTATGAACCGCGCACTTTCAGGTAGCTGACCCATTCGGGCAATTTCACCATTTCGGTGATTACTGCCGACAGACCTACCGATGGATAGAAGAAGGAAGGGTCTGTGGTGCCGTGAATTTGTGAAGCCCAGTCGTTACGTCCTGTCAGGGTGAGGTAGAGCATACTTTTCCAACCTACTTCCACGTTGGCGAAGATGGAATACGTCACGTCTCTCCACGCTTCCTGAACGGCACGTTTTTTCACATTGTCGAGGTCGAACACGTTGAATACGTTCGGGATTCCGTTCTCTTGTATCGGTCCACCGTAACTAAAGGTACTGCTGGCATTGTTGCTCAAACTGGTACCGATGTTGGCTACGAGGGTGAAGTCTTTGATACGTTTGTTGATATTCACCAAAAAGTCGGCGTACGTTTGGCTCGTTTCATTCTTAGCAATTGTATAATGCCCCTGGTTGCCGTCGGTCAGCGTGGCGATGGTTCCGGCATAAAGTTTCTGCTCGTATGTATTATTGGAGTTGTCGATACGGATACGCCCCGACAGGTTCAGCCAATCCAGTACATCGTAAGTCAGTCCGGCGGACATCATATAACGCTTCTTGTTGTTCTCGTGGAGATTGCGGTATGAAATCCAATACGGATTCTGCATACGGAGGTTACCTTCGCCCTGTGGCCAGTAAGGTAAGTTGATCTTGCGCGCGTCGCTCCAGCGTTCAAAAATCTTCACCAATGAGAAGTCATCGCTTCGAGGGAACAGGTAAGTCGATACCAAAGGGTTGGAGTATACACCCTGATTAACCATGTTGCGGTCATTCTGGATGATGTAACTGGCTCCTACATCGAGCTTCATCTTGTCGTTAAGGAAACTGGTCGTGTTGCGGAAAGTAAAATTATATCTGTTATACCTATTGTTGGGAACCATTCCGTCGGAATTAGTCGCTGCTGCGGAGAAGAAGGTCTGGTTCTTTTCCGTTCCGGCAGACAAGTTGACGGAGTTGGAATATACTGCTCCCGTCTCGAAAAAATCAGTGGGTTCGTACCCCATACGGCTCGCTTCGTTCAGCTTCGGTCCCCAACTGAGAGTTGTAGAGCCGTTTGCTTTGCCATAGCTTCCTGTTCCGTAGCGATTCTGGAATTTAGGCATTACGAATGGATTCATCCAGTCGATGCCGGTGGACACGCTTGCCTGTAGCTTTCCTACTTTTCCTTTTTTGGTGGTGACAACAATAGCTCCATTGGCTGCGTTGCTACCGTAGAGGGCTGCCGCTGCCGCACCTGTCAGTACGGAAATGCTTTCGATGTCTTCGGGATTGATGTCGGCGATACCTTCCGTAGCACCTTTTGAATCGAATTCCGTACCGCCGCCACCGCCGAAATTAAACATCGGGATACCGTCGATCACATACAGTGCATTGCTGCTCTGCTCAATGGACTTCGTTCCACGCATCACCACTTTACTGGCACCACCCACACCGGATGAACTTGAATTGATTGTGACACCCGCTACTTTACCGTTCAGGCTATTAACGAAGTTCGCGTCTTTGATTTGAGTTAATTCGTCTGATTTTACCTGCTGTACATTATAACTTAATGCCTTCTGTTCGCGCTTGATGCCGAGGGCTGTTACTACTACTTCACTTAATTGCTTGGTGTCGCTCAGTAATTTTACGTCATAGATGTTTCTATCTGTTATTTTCACATTTTGAGATGCATATCCTATATAAGTGAAACTTAATGTACTGCCTGGAGAAGCGGTAATTGTGAAATTACCATCTATATCGGTGATAGCTCCTTCGGAACTTCCTTCCACCTTGATGTTTACTCCGATCAAAGGTTCATTGCTCTCGTCAACGACTTTTCCTGTTACTTTCTTTGCAGGAATTTCTTTAGGCTTGTTGTCCGGAATAATCATAATATATTTCCCCTTGAACAGGTAAGTGAATCCGCTCCCTTTAAGGATTTGTGAAAGGGCGTTCTCTAATGTGACAGCTCTTAGGTTAAGATTTAAGACGGGCTTGTCTTTCAACTGGGAATCATTGTATCCGACAGACAAGTCGGATTGTCTTTCAACTTCTTTAAGTGCCTCAATAATAGATATATTTTTCTTTTGAATGGTAATTTTGGCACTGTTTTGCGCAAAGGAGGGGGTCTGCATCAATAACATGCAGAAAAAAAGAATAAAACTTCTTCCCTTTGCTGTTTGGTTTACTATAAATTCATAAATTTGTAGCATTTTCTTAGTATTAGGTTATTAACTAATTTATTTCACGGTAATTAAGAGTAGAACTCTAATATTGAGAATCTTGATTTCATATCCGGGATAGAGTTCGGGCTCTGTTCCGGATACTTTTTTGCATGTCTGTAAAGGGTTAAAAAGGTTTGTGCTATATTGTATATTTTTACTGTTTGCTGTTTTTTCAGGTCATCTGTTACTTGGGAATCAAATAACAGCGTTTTCCTTTTATTTTATAGTCCATTTGACCGACAACATTTACTATAACGTCCATCACTTCTGATAATGTGGCCTGTTCTTTGAACCGGAAACTATATTTGTCTTCTTTTATATTTTTGAGCTGGTACTCGAATGTGTACGGATATTTGCGTTCGAGTATCGTTATTATGTCTTGGATATTCATTTCTCTGAATACTAGCTCACCACGTTGCCAGGCTGTCACATCCATCATGTCGGGGTTGTTCAGACAATGGAAGCGTGTATGCCTGTTGTACGCCAATTGCTCGTTAGGGCTTAAAATGACTTGTGAGTTCAGATTATTATATTCTACAAGTACGCTTCCCGAAATCAGGGTTGCAGCGGTTATCGCATTTTCCGGATAAGCTGACACATTAAACTCTGTACCTAATGCTGTAACTTGAAAGTCGTTGGATTTGACGATAAACGGGTGTTTTTTGTCAGGCTTGACTTTGAAATTGGCTTCACCAAGAAGAAATACACTACGGTCTTTGCCTGTGAATTCCTGCGGATATAAGAGCGTACTTTGTGAGTTCAGTTGCACTTCGGTTCCATCGGGCAGGATAAGAGTCCGTGTTTCTGCTGTCGGGATGTATTGTTGCAGCAAGTCAGGGGTTGCATCTTTTCCTATTGTAGAGAGATAGATGGAAGAAGCTGCCAAAAGGAAAAAGACGGCGGCGACTGCCTGCCAGATATGAACCGGACGAATCCTGCGTTCTTTCCGTATGGAAGGAATATTCGCATTCTTTCTTAATTGCTCGTATGATTGGTGTGTATTAGATACAATCTTTTGTTGAAGAGCTTCCTGCCAGAGAGTAAGTAATGCATCTTCTTTTTCGGAAGTATGTTCTTTGTCTACCAACCATCTGTAAAATTCTTGTTGAGTAGATTTCGGATATTCGCTTCTAGTGAATAAGGTCAATATTTTCTGGAAATAATTTTTCATTTATGCTATTTATTATTGGTGTTATATAAATAGCACACTTGAAGCGGATGAACTACTTACACGAAATAGAAAAAAAATGCAATAAAAATAATCTTTTTTAATTCCAGCATGGTTCGGTAGATTTGATGTTCTACTGTGCGGACGGAAATATTCAGTTTTTCGGCAATCTCTTGATTGCTCATATTTCTAAGACGGCTTAGTACGAAGATTTCTCTACGACGTTCCGGAAGACGGCTCAGAACCAGACGTACCAATAGCTCTGCTTCTTTATAATAGATAGGTTCGAGTGTGTTATCTGTTTGGAAAAGTTCTTCGATGAGGCTTTTTTCGATCACGCTTTCCTGATATTCTTCTACTATTCTTTTATGTTTGATGAAGTTGATAGTGATGTGTTTGGTCATGGCAAAGATATAATTGGATATCTCTGTGCTATCCCGATCCGACCATATTTGAGGTTGCGTCCATAATTTGGTGAAAACATCTTGGGTGATGTCTTCCGCATCCGCTTCGGATTTTAGTAGCATGAAGGCGAAATATTTCACCGCTGAATAATATCCGGTAAATATCGTCTCAAATTCGTGTGCTAGGAGTATGTCATCTCGGCTTTCGGTCATCGAATTAACAAATTGTTGGAAATTGATTGACAAATTTAAACAAATAAATTAAGATACGAAGAAAAAAAGAATTCTTTATAAAAAAAGAAAATAAAATAGTGACGCTATCCGGGTGGGATGGTGTCACTATAAGTGTTGGATAGTGACGGTATCTTATCGGGATAGCGTCACTATTTTTTAGTCTGTATTTTACCAGTTTCTTTTCACTGTACGGTAGCCATAGCCGATAATTACAAGGAAGCAAATAAACGGAAGAACGAATGAAGCGTTGACAGCGGGCAACCAGCCGACTTCTTTCAGATCAATAATGCTTGCTTGTAGCGGAGGGAGAATGGAACCACCCAGAATAGCCATGATGAGACCGGCGGCTCCGAACTTGGCGTCGTCTCCCATGCCTTTCAGTGCGATGCCATAAATGGTGGGGAACATCAACGACATACATGCTGAAACTGCCACAAGGCAATATAAACCGAGGATATTCTGCAGGAAGATGGTACCTAATGTAAAAATACCTCCGAAGATAGCAAGAATCATCAGTAACTTTCCGGCATTGAGATAGCGCAGGATAAAGGTACAGATAAAGCGGCTGATACAAAAAATAACCATTGCCACGATATTATATTGTTGTGATAACACTTCTGCACTTTTTTCGTCCATGCCTTGTGACATAAACAGTCGTGTTCCATACTGAATGATGAACGTCCAGCACATGATTTGTGCTCCCACATAAAAGAACTGGGCTATCACACCTTCACGATAACGTGTTTCCTTGAAAATGCGTTTGAGTGTAGGGAAGAAGTCTATTTTGTGATTCTGATCTCCGTTTTTAGGCATTTTGACGAATCGTATCAATAGCAGCATGGCAACGATAACCAGTCCGATGATGAGATAAGGAGCGATCAGGACACTAAGGTCACTCTCTTTGATCGCCTGAAATTCGCTGTCGTTAAGCAATGCGCGGTCTTCGGTACACATCGGATGCAATTTCGCTTGAATGAACTGCATGGCTACATACATTCCGAGAAGCGACCCCATCGGGTTGAAAGACTGTGCAAGATTCAAACGCCGGGTAGCCGTTTCTTCCGTTCCCATGGAAAGAATATACGGATTACAGCTTGTTTCGAGGAAAGACAATCCGCAGGTCAGAATGAAATAAGCAATCAGAAACGGATAATACTCACCCGTCATTTTGGCGGGGAAGAATAAGAATGCTCCGAAAGCATACATACCCAGTCCTAACAAAACACCTGCTTTGTAGGAATATTTGCGGATGAAGATGGCAGCCGGAAAAGCCATTGCAAAGTACCCTCCATAGAAGGCAACTTGTACCAATGCTCCATCGGTGGCACTCATCCGGAAGATTTTAGAGAATGCCTTTACCATCGGATTGGTAATGTCATTGGCAAATCCCCATAACGCAAAACAGGAGGTAATGAGAATAAAAGGTATAAGATAACTGATGCCATCTTTCGAAAGGATGGACTGCTTGGTGTGTTTCATGGTTGTTTCTGGTATTTTTTTAAGTATTATACAAATGGAACATTCTTTCCATCGGTTTCCATTTCTCTGCGGAACTCATTCCGGGTGCGGCTTGTTGGAAGATAGCCATATATTCTTCCCACTCCTGTTGGCGGGGAAGGGTGTTCAGGCGTTCCATAGCTGTGTCCCAGTCAAAATCAAGGGGAGTTTCGACAATCATAAACAGTCGTGTTCCCAGAATATAAATTTCCATTTCCAGGATGCCAACTTCCCGGATACCGGCAAGGATTTCCGGCCATGCTTCCGCTTGGCTATGTCTTTTCCGATATTCGGCGATTAGTTCCGGAGAATTGCGTAAATCAAGGGTTTGGCAATATCGTTTGACGGGAACGTCATAAGATTGAACCTGATAACCGGTTTTGGATGTTTCCATATACTTTTATTTTTTAGGGTAATATACTTGTGGTGTAACGCTGCGAGTGACAATTTCTCGCAATTCACGAAGATCGGCAATTTCTCCTTTAGCCATTGCCTGCGTCAGAATGTTTCCCATTGCAGTAGCTTCCACCGGACCTGCATAAACAGGAATGCCGAGTTCGTCAGCTGTCAGTTGGTTGAGTAACTTATTTTGTGACCCTCCGCCGATGATATTTAACTGACGGATCGGAGCGGGGAGACAACGGTTGAGCTGTTCCACAGCCTGACGATATTTGAAAGCTAATGACTGGAGTACACATCGTACAGTCTCTGCTTTGCTTTGGGGAACTTGCAAAGCATGACTCCGGCAATAATGAATAAGCGCGTTTTCCATATTTTCCGGATTCATGAATGTGGCGTCGTCTACAGGGATGATTGTATCAATCTTGGCTTTGGCAGCCTGCGGGATGATTATATTATAATCTTGTTCCTCACCACATACTTTCCACTCATTCATCAAGCGTTGCAGAATCCATAATCCTGTTATATTCTGGAGGAAACGGATCTTGCCGTCAACACCTCCTTCATTGGTGAATTGAGCTTTTCTTGCTTCTTCCGTCAGTATAGGTTCGTCCACTTCAACTCCCAGTAGCGACCAAGTGCCGGAACTAAGGAAAGCGATGGGGCTTTCTGTGGCAGGAACTGCGGCTACGGCACTGGCTGTATCGTGTGAACCTACGGCAATAACGTCTACGGCACCCAGTCCGGTTTCGCGTGCGATATCCTCTTTTAGTGTGCCCCTGATTGTTCCGGGAAGAATAATCTCGCCGAACAGATGTTCGGGAAGACCTAAGGCGTGTATGGTATTGAGTGACCAGTTCCGTGATTTGGCGTCCAGTAATTCGGAGGTGGAAGCGATGCAATATTCATTATTGGCTACTCCTGTCAGGAAGTAACTGAAGAGATCGGGCATGAATAGAAGTTGCCGGGCGACTTCCAACTGTATATCTTGATTCTGTTTCATGCTGTAAAGTTGAAACAGTGTATTGATAGGCATCACCTGGATACCGGTCTCGGCATAATGTCGGTGTTCATCTATAAACTTGAATACTTCTGCCGGCATTCCCTCTGTTCTCGCATCCCGGTAACAGACAGGATTTCCTAACAGGTTTCCATGCTTGTCAATCAGTCCGAAATCCACTCCCCAAGTATCAATACCAATACCTCTTACGGCATATCCTTTTTGTGCAGCCAGTTTTAGTCCGGTTTTCATATCTTCGAATAGAGACGGGAAGTCCCAGTAAACATGATTGCCAAGTTTGACCTGCCGGTTGGAGAAGCGGTATACCTCTTCCAATTCCAACTTACCGTTGAAAAGGAAGCCGGCGATGATCCGTCCGCTGCCGCCTCCGAAGTCTGCTGCTAAATAAGTGTGTTTGATGGTATCTTTCATGGTAATGTGCCCGGATGCTAGTTGCTTTTCTTTCCTAATACGTAAATTTCCAAATCTTCAATTTCTGCCGGTGTGAGCACAGAATAATCACCACCGGATTGAACGATGATGCGGCAAGCCATTTCGAAGAAGGTAGCCCGTTCGTATACTTGATCGAAATCTTTTTCGCATACCACTTGCCCGTGGTTAGTCAGTAAAACCGAGTTATGCTTTTGCATGGCTTCTACTACGGCTTTCGCCAGTTCCGGTGAGCCCGGACGATAATATGGAATCACCGGTATTTCCGAACCTACATGGCAAGGAATTTCTGCTGTTACGTTGAAGTTTGCCGGCTTGTTTTTCATGCAGGAGACAGCAGTGGCATATTCCGATTGGAAATGGAGAACGACATTGACGTCCGGACGTTCGCGGAGAATACCTAAATGGAATGTGCTTTCCATAGAAGGTTTTACGCTATTGGAAGGAGTGCCGCTGGCAATATTGCAGATCGAAACTTTTTCTTTGCCAAGTGTGGGAACCCAAGAACCCGTACCGGAAATCAATGCTTCTTCACCGATTCTCCAAGAAAGGTTACCGCTGCTGCAAAGCATTAATTTTGCATCCCCGTAACGGTGTGCTTGTGCAATGAATTGTTCAATATGTTCGTTAGTAATCATAGTGTTCTTATTTAAGTCGTTGTAGGGGAGAGGCTGTTCCGATATTTATTGGGTATACCAGAAGAAGGTAGCCCGCCCCCTACGAACGGCAAAGTTAAAATATTTATTTATACAGGACGAAAAAAACTTGTTTATTTATAGATCGGGCCGTAAGTTGCACAAGCTCTGTAGTCTGCTCCTTCTTTGTCCATGCCGAAGGCATTCCAAGCGGCCGGGCGGAACATCCGGTCTTCTTCCACATTATGCATACATACCGGGATGCGGAGCATGGAAGCAAGCGTGATTAAGTCTTGACCGATATGGCCGTAGCTGATGGCTCCATGATTGGCTCCCCAGTTATTCATAACTGAATATACATCTTTGAAAGCCGGTTTATCGCACAGGCGGGGTACAAACCAAGTGGTAGGCCATGTCGGGTCTGTACGCATATTGAGTTTCTGATGGATTTCCGGATCGATTTCAACTGTCCATCCTTCTGCAATTTGCAGGACAGGGCCTAAGCCTTTAATCAGGTTCAGACGCATCATGGTTACAGGCATTCCACCTTTTGACAGGAAGTTGGACGAGAAACCACCACCACGGAAGTAATCACGGTCTGCCGGATACCAGGTTGTTGCTTTGAGACAGTTCTCTACATCAGCGTCCGTCAGGTTCCAGGGTTCTTTCATAACCGGATTACCTTCTGCGTCTACTGATTGGCCGGAACCGTCGAGAGTTGTTGCACCTGAATTGATAAGGTGGATGATACCATTGGCTGCCAGACCACTCAATTCTTTGCCGGTTACACGTTTTACAGCTTCAGGACTCCAGTATGTACGTACGTCGGAGAATATTTGTGCACGGTTGGTCAGCAGATGTCCGAACAGCATGGCTACACCGTTGCAAGCGTCATTTTCGGTAGCTACCACAAATGCTTCACGGATGCCGTTCCAGTCGAAAGAAGTATTGAGTAAAGCTTCCGGATAGTCACCGTTAGGATAAAAGTCTGTCCATTGGCGTTGTCCTTGGAAACCGGCTGCAATGGCATTGTGTCCCAAAGCTTCTTCCTTGAATCCCATTTCTTTCAGTTTGGGATTTCCGGTCATCAGGTCGCGCATGATAATTGTCATTTTTACGATGAACTCCCAGTCTGCATCTTTCTGCTCACGGGTTTTACGCTTTTCAGGGCGGTTCTTGAAGTCTTCACCTTCGTTGGTCTTGCAATGTTTTTCAGTCCACTCCATTGCTTTGGCGTATTCTTCGTGGTCATAGATACCTTCATCCATCCGGCGGATGATTTCTGTGAGGTCTATTGATTCATTGCGCATTCCCAGATATTCCTGGAAGAAATCAGGATTAACGATAGAACCGGCGATACCCATGGATACACTACCCATTGACAGGTAAGATTTGCCTCTCATGGTAGCTACTGCCTGTGCAGCGCGTGCAAAACGAAGAATCTTTTCCGATACATCTTCAGGGATTGTATTATCGTCCAGATCCTGAACATCACGTCCGTAGATACCGAATGCAGGAAGTCCTTTTTGTGCATGTCCTGCCAATACCGCTGCCAAATATACAGCTCCCGGACGTTCTGTACCGTTAAATCCCCAAACAGCTTTCGGATAATGAGGATTCATGTCCATTGTTTCCGCACCATAGCACCAGCAGGAAGTGACGGTAATGGTAGAGCCTACTCCTTCTCTTTCAAACTTTTCCGCACAGGCGGCACTTTCGGCTACGCGTCCGATAGTGCTATCGGCAATAACACATTCTACCGGGCTGCCGTCGCCGTTTTTCAGATTACTGCTGATTAATTCGGCTACTGCCTTTGCCAGATTCATTGTTTTTTCTTCAAGACTTTCGCGAACGCCACCTTGGCGACCATCGATTGTGGGACGAATCCCGATTTTCGGATACTTTTTCATGGTTTCTATCTATTAAAGGATTAATTAATATCTGTGCTGAACTGTGCTGATTATATTGCAAAAAAAATTAAAGCGACTTTCGAAGTCTTACTTCTGTCGGCAAGAACTTTTGTACCGTTACATTATTAAGAACGAAATTAGCAGCTTCGTTTCCCATCATTTCCCAGTCAATACTCAATGAGGTTATTCCTTCGTCAATCACTTCGTAAGAAGGAATATCATTGTATGCCAACAAGCCGAAATCTTTTCCGCATTTCAGCCCTTCCAATCTGCCTTGTTTCACTACCTTTACCACATCTTGTTGCTTGATAGCAATGTAGGCAACTCCCTTGCATATTGTCAGATTCTCGATGTCCTCCTGAACCTCACAGAGGAATCCCTGTTCCTGACAGAAACGGGTGAAATATTCCTTGCTGCTTTGAGGGTGCTTCAGGCTTTTCGGAAACAGAAAAACAAGTTGGTGATAGTTTTTCAGCCTTTCCCTGAGCAAATGCAATGCCTGATAGAAAGATTCGTCGAAATCTTGACAGATATATGAATACTTCTCTTTTTCGAACTTGCCGAAATCAAGAAGTAGCAATTTGGTGGGATTAATTTTATTGAGAGCTGTGCTGAATTTCTCGTTATCGAAATTCATCACGATGTATTTGTTGTATTTTCCTATGGATTCCCGGATGATGGTGTTAAATAACCGTTCGTTGTATTGATGAAACAATAAATCTACCTTATAATTAATAGGCAGATGCTTGACGAAACTATTGTATAATGCTTCTTTGAAAGGAGTGTATTGGTCGAGCAGTAATAAAACATTGGTTACCTGGCTCGTCACGTAATATCCTTTTCCGGGAGTGGAGTCGATCAACCCTCGTTCGCGTAAATCAAGGAAAGCTTTGAAAACGGTGTCGCGTGATACTCCGTATTGAGCACTCAACTGATTGATGGAAGGCAAAGAATCTCCTTCAAGAAATTCTTTCCTGGAGATTGCCTGGCTAAGTGCGTCCGCTAGTTGCGTAACCTTGCTCGACTGTTGTCCGAATGTTGCCTTTTTATCAGTTCGTTTCATGCTGTAAAAATAAGTAATACTGTGCTGAACTATGCTGATGCAAAGAAAGACATTTTATTCTGAAAGAGAATAATTATTTGCTATGTTTTATAGCATAAAGTAATAAAAAAATCCCCTCCGGCGAACCGGAGAGGATTATAGCTTTTTCCTAATTTCTTATTCGGAATCTGCTGAAATTTATTCAGCAGCAGCTTCTGTTGCAGGAGCTTCTTCAGCCGGAGCTGCAGCTTCTTCTGCAGGTGCTTCAGCAGCAGCCTTTTCAGCAGCTTCAGCAGCTTTCTTTTCAGCGAGTGCTTTTGCTTTCACTTCGTTGATTTTCTTTTCTGCTTCCAGACGTGCTTTCGCTTCCGCTTTCTTAGCCTCGTCCTGTTTAGCTTTCAAAGTAGCCAAACCTGACTGTTTGTTGTTTTTCCAAGCTTCGAATTTAGCTTCAGCTTCTGCTTCTCCGAATGCGCCTTTTGCTACACCGCCCAGAAGATGTTTCTTCATGTAAACTCCTTCACGAGAAAGGATGTTACGTACAGTGTCACTTGGTTGTGCACCTTTCAGTACCCATGCCAATGCAGCGTCGAAATTCAAATCTACTGTAGCAGGATTGGTATTTGGGTTGTAAGTACCAATCTTCTCAATAAATTTACCATCACGTGGTGCTCTGCTGTCTGCAATTACAATTGAATAGAACGCGTAACTTTTACGTCCGTGTCTCTGCAATCTGATTCTAGTTGCCATTTTTAATAATTGTTTTTAATGATTGATTTGAATTATGCTATTATCTCGTAATAGCGGGCACAAAGATACGGCTTTTCTTTTGATTGACAAACATTTCGCCTCTTTTTTACGAATACCGTTTCGGATAGCGGAACAAGATTGCGAGCAGGGCGCATGCTCCCATTGTAAATGGATAATAGAGATTGCCGATGATACTGATAGGGGAGATGCTGGCAAGTCCTGCTGCAATCAGCATCTGTGCTCCATAAGGGATAATTCCTTGTATCAGGCAGGAGAAAGTATCGAGGATACTGGCTGTTTTTCTCCGGTCGAGATGGAATTTTATGGCAATATCTTTGGCAATCGGTCCGGTTGTGATAATGGCAATCGTGTTGTTGGCAGTGCATAAATTGGCAATGCTCACCAGGGCGGCAATGCTTAGTTCGGCACCCCTCTTGCCATTGACATGGCGGGTGAGTTTCCGGATGATGAAATCAATACCACCGTTATAACGGATGGTTTCGAGCATACCTCCGGCCAGCAGAGTGATGATAATCAATTCTCCCATGCCTGTAATTCCTGTCCCCATGGCGCCAAACCAGTCGAATATACCGAAGCTACTGGTAGCGATGCCGATGATACCAGTAGTCAATATACCTATTATAAGTACGAGCATTACATTAATTCCGGCAATGGCTGTTCCTAATACTATTATATAAGGTATCACTTTGAGCCATTCAATGGTTTGTGTTTGAGTGGGAGCAGTAATGGACAATCCTTGGAATATATAAATACCCAGCACGATGATGGCTGCCGGCACCACTATCATCGAGTTTACCCGGAATTTGTCGCGCATTACACATTCCTGAGTTTTGGTAGAGGCAATGGTGGTGTCTGAAATAAACGACAGATTATCTCCGAAAAAAGAACCACCGACTACGACAGCCACCATAAAAGGGAGTGCTATCTCCGTCTTTTCTGCCAGTCCTACAGCAACGGGAGTGAGGGCGACAATAGTTCCCACGCTGGTTCCGATGGATAAAGAGATGAAACAGGCAGCAATAAAGATGCCGGCCAGCAGCAGATTATCCGGGAGAATATGTAGTGTCAGATTGACGGTGGCATCGATTGCGCCCATTTGCTTGGCGCTTTGTGCAAAAGCTCCGGCAAGAATGAATATCCATATCATCAGGAGGATGTTCTTATTGGCAGCTCCTACTGAGAATTGGTAGATACGCTGGTCCAGTTTCAAGCCGGGGGTAATGGCGATGGCATAACAAGAAGAGACGAGAAAGGCCACAGTGATAGGCACTTTATAAAAGTCGTTGACGAGGATGGACGTCACCAGATAGAGGCAGAGGAATACGAGTAACGGACTCAAGGCCCACCAGTTTCCGGGACGGTTTTTATGTGTTTTTTCTTCAGTCATAAATGGACGTTGTGGTATTTATTTTATTCTAAATATTTGAAATAGCGGTGCAAAAGTAGTGTTTTTCGCAGGAAGTGGCAAAAAAGAATAGCTAAAGTAACATATTTATAACAAGCCCGAATATGTTATTGTTTCTAAAGAGAGTGGCTTGAATATATCATCTCCTATTTCATGGTTTTCACGGTCTTAAATAAAATAGGAGATGATATATTTCTTTTACAGTAAGATGATGCGCTTTTGTACGATGTCTATTAATTGGGCTTTTAACTGTTGTGCATTAATAGGCTTAGGCATATAACCGTCGAACCCACTTTCTATCACCTTCTGCTCATCTGAAGCATAGGCAAAGGCGGTAATGGCAATAATTGGCACTTTAGCCGAGTATTTCCGGATTTCTTTGGTTGCTTCGTAGCCGTCCATAACAGGCATATTGATGTCCATTAGTATGATTTGCGGATTATACTTATTGAACATTTCTACTGCTTCTTGTCCATCCCAAGCATGAATCAATTGATATTCTCCCTTTAATATGGATGCAAATAATTTGTAGTTGCTGTCATTATCTTCTGCAATCAGAATGCTAAGTTTGTTTTTCTCTATGGTTATTGGTTGGAGCTCTGTCTTTGCAGTGTCTTCATCTACAGCCACTGCGGCTTTATATGGTAGTGTAAACCAGAATGTGGAACCTTTTCCTTCTTCCGAATTTACTCCGATAGATCCTCCCATGTGCTCTACTAATGTCTGGCAAATAGAAAGTCCTAACCCTGTACCTTGTTCAAAGCTGTTTAGTTTGACAAAACGTCCGAAAATGCTCTTCTGTTTGTCTTTGGGTATACCGCAACCTGTATCGCTGACATAAAAATAAATTTCTTTGTTGCGAAGTTCATAGCCAAAACGAATATACCCCTCGGTTGTAAATTTGATAGCATTGCTTATCAAATTGATGAGTAACTGCGATAGACGGTTCTTTTCAGTATGGATAAAGCAGGTTTCCATTGTCGGATGACAGCTTAGCTGTACTTTATCCGATTTAATTTTTAGCTGTAATGAGCTTGTTAACTCATTCATCACCTTATTCAAATCAATGTTGGAATACTGAAATTCCAATGTTCCGGCTTCAATCTTTGATAAATCCAGAATATCGCTGATTAATTGTAATAACAGCGTGTTATTATTTTCAATGATGCTCACATACTCCTGCTTTTCTTCTTTTTCGTCTGTTGATGCTAATATACTGGAGAAACCGACAATAGCATTGAGAGGAGTACGGATTTCATGACTCATGTTTGCGAGGAAAGCTGATTTGAGACGATTGGATTCTTCTGCCCGGTCTCTGGCTGTCATCAATTCCATTTCCATCTTTTTTCGTTTGGTGATGATTAAAGAGGAGCCGACCAGAGACAGTGGCTTTCCGTTTTTATCACGAGTCTCTACAGCAGCTTGCGCTTCTACCCATTCTATTCGATGGATGTGATTCTGTATGTTGACTACCCGATATTCTTCCCTAACCTTATCCGAACGTCCTTTTAGCAGATCTTCGTAGGCTTTTTCTACACGTTTGCGGTCTTCTTTGAATATTTTAGAGAAATATTGAGAGTCGGGTACTGCTAATTGTTCTTCACTTATATCTTTTTCATTTGTACTGAGTTCGATGGGTTTGTTGATGTCGCAAAGTATAGTTTTGCTTAATAAATCCCATTTCCAGGGCACAATATTGGCTACGTCCAGTGCCATTGCAAGCTTGTTGTTGGTAGCACTCAATTTTTGTTGGGCTTTGTATAGTTCTGTACTGTCCAGACAGAAAATATCGACAATGTTATTGTGGTGAGTACCTTTCAGGACTATATCATAGAATGCATCTATCTGTTTAAAGTAATATGGGAAAGTGATGGCTTTGTTTTCAGTAAGTGATATTTTGGTGAAATGCAGAAACTCTGGCATGGATTCAGGGAATAACTCACTGGCCTTTTTGCCTATTACGTCTTCTTTGCGGAAGAAGTTTTTTTCAAAGTGAGAGTTTACATTCCGATATATTAATTCTATTGGCGTGCCTTCTTCGTTCATAATTAACTCTTCTTGCATATAAAGTATAGGCATATTGTTAATCAGATTCTTGTAGGAAGTCATCGTGTCAATCTCTTTCTGTTGTAACTTCTTTAATTTATTCAGATGATTGATACGGTATTGAAAGAGTAGAGCAAGCAGTATGAAACAAACGACTGATCCTAAAATGAAATATCCGTATTGTTCCCAAAAAGTAGGTGGCTTGTTAAAGAAAATTGTGTTGGAAGGACATAGATTCGGTGATAATCCTTTACGGAGCAATACACTGTAATTGATTGTAGGGGCGGCATTCGAAGGTTCGTAAAAAGGAATTTCGGCTGCTTGTTTCCCATCTAATATTGCTTGGATTGTTTCTACTATTTTTTTGTTGTATGTATCTTGGTCGTAGACGTATCCTCCTATCGTTCCTCCTGTATTGTCTTTGATTGTCAACATGCCAAGACTGAATAAAGGAGCGGATGTTGTGGGGATTAGCCGGTGAGAATTTATAACCAACGAAGTGTTACCGGCAAATGTGTGTTTGTAGAACCAGGAAGAAAAGAGTATTCCTGTTATTTGGGGGTCAATAGAATAAAGAGTGTCTAACAAATGGTTAATCCGCATCTTTCGAGGAGATATGAATTGATAATTGATATCCGGATGATCCTTTGCTAATTCTTGCTCAATAACTGTGTTGTAAGTCTGGTTGTTTTGCCGTTCATCACCGATAAATATGAAATTCTTTATATGGGGAGTCATTCGGCAAATTAGTTCTATATTCTCTTTAATATAGAAATTAGAATGTAAGAAAGTTAGATTATAAGGTTTGGCTATGTCCGCTATTGGGATTCTTGCAGTTACGTCAATCGGTTTCTTTTGGAGATAAAACTCTTTCGGTCCGATATAATCTTCTTCGGCGCATAGTATAATCGGAACATTCCCCCACATCTTCCTGAAGTCATCCCGTAATATCATACTGGAATTTCCTATCAATATCAGCATTCGTGGAGAATGTTGTCTGTATTTTTCCAGGATCGTTTGTTTGAACTCTTTTAAAGTAGAGTCTGCATCCATCATTAGCATATTCATATGTTCGGTATAGAGTGCTAGTTGAGGAAGAGTTTGAGTGTATTCGGTTATCGCGGAAATCATTCTAAAACTCCAGGGAGCTGCTTCTGTATATGAATTAATAATTAGAAGATAATTGGAAGAGTTTACTGAATCTTTTTGAGCTAGACTCGGAGTGGTGAAAGAAAACAATAAACAGAACGACAAAAAAAGTTTTATAAGATAAGAGGTATTTGCTTTTATTTGATTGTGTGTTGTCATTAAATTTTAATGTTTTTTGATGGTTTATTAAGTTTATGTGATTACAAAGGTATTAATAATAAATGGATTAAACTAAACTTTGGTCATGAAAAGTAAATAAAAGAGAGAAATTTATACGCTTTTTAGACGGGCTTCTTATTTGACTTTATAAGGGTGCGTGAACCAGAAACGGGAACCGGTCCCTAACTTGGATTCAACACCGATAGTCCCCCCGAGGTGCTCGATAATACTTCTGCAAATAGACAGGCCTAACCCTGTGCCTTTTGAAAAAGAATTGAGTTTTACAAAACGTTCGAAGACCCGACTTGCTTTATCCGGAGCAATCCCCATACCCGTATCTGTGACGGAGAACTCTATTTCATCTGTTTCTTTTTTATGATGATATTCAAGGAGAATTTGGCCTTCTTTGGTAAATTTGAGAGCGTTATTTATGAAATTGGTGATTACCTGCATTAAACGCTTTTTATCTGTATAAATATAATATTGAGGTAAGTCCGGAGTCAGCAAAACGGGGACGGGCTTATCTTCTTTTATATCATAATTGCGCATTATATCTTCACAGAAGCTCTTGATGTCCAGATGATCCATGGTGAAGTCGAGTGTTCCGGCCTCTATTTTGGATAAATCGAGAATATCGGATATCAGTTGTAAGAGAAGTTCTGTGTTTTCCTGCATGATATCGACATAATCCTGGCGGTCCTTTTTGTCATCCGATTCGACCAGTAAACTGGCAAAGCCGACAATCGCATTTAACGGAGTGCGGATTTCATGACTCATATTGGCAAGAAAGGCCGATTTTAAACGATCCAGATTTTCCGCTTTTTCTTTGGCTATTCTTAGTTCTTCCTCTATTGTTTTTTGATGGTTAATATCGACACTGGTGATTACGTGTGCCATCTGTCCGTCTATCCAGTCAAATGCGGCACTGAATACACGAAACCAACATTTGTCAAATGGACGTTGATAATCCCAGGAGTAAACTTTAGTTGGCAACCCGTTTTCATCTATCAAATGTTTCTTCGGGCAAAACTCACATTCTCCGGTTTTATCTTTATATAGAGCCTGCCAGCATTTTTTTCCTTCAAAATGTTCAATTCCTCCGTATGGAGCAGCCATGGATTCATTGGCATATAGCATATCATGAGAGTCGAAAGAGTTTACATAGATGTCAACTCCCATGTTGTTCATGATACTACTTAAAGTCTTGCTTGCCCGTACTTCCCTTTCTTTATATTCACGCACTGCTATTTCCTTGGAGAGTGATCCTAAAATGAGATGAATTATTTGCAGTTCCTCATCGGTGAAAGATATTGCATGCTCCCTGTCTGCAAATCCGATGAATCCGATGATTTTTCCTTCGGAGTCTTGAATTTGCCGGATCAGTAAAGAATTGACTCTATAAAAATCAATGATGTCTACATCATCCCAGGAAGCGTTTTGGGTTCTGCAGGCATAAAAAGGTTTGCTTTTGCCATTTGCGTGGGCAACGTGTTGATTGCTCATTTCACTGATTTCAAAACGCTGGCGCAGGATATTGTCGTTATTTCCAATTGTTTCCTTTAAATAAAAGTAGCGAAATCCGTCCGTTTGATAAATGAATGCTCTTTTAAAACCATAGTATTCGCAAATGTCCGTAAGTGATTCTGTGATTTTTTTCTCAATAGAGTCACAGCTATTCAGTCTTTCTAAGAAATGAAGTAAAAATGCATGGTAATTCTCTCTTTCTCTGATCATATTGTTTTAGGCATCTTGTTTGGTTATTTAAACTCGAAAGGAGTATGCTGTTTATCTCTTTCAAATCTTCAAGCTGCTAATATACGGACTTTAAAAAAATGATGAATGCTGTTTCAGATTTTTGTAATGTTCCGTTTTTCTTTTTCTTGGTACGAAAAGAGAATGTAATAAATGATATTTCCCTTGGATTTTAGTTAACTAACAACGATCTTTTAAGAAATAAATAGGTGAACTTGTACGGATTTGTTGAATTAAACGCTGTTGGGGGAAGTTAGTCGGTATTTGAATTTTTCGAATCTGTAAGTGATTGATTATTAATGCGTAATAAATGTGCATTTTTCCTTTAAAACCAACGGGTGGTTCCTTTAAAAGGAACCACCCGTTGCACACCGAGAAAAAGCACGTTCCTTTAAAAGGAACGAAATAGGGCTTCGTGTGCCCCTTAGGGCATATGGAGCCTTTGTTGTACGTTTTCTATTTTTTATGGGGGTTAC
>NZ_JADMOU010000036.1:49272-52377 GCF_015558905.1 Bacteroides sp. D55t1_190419_B8 | reverse complement strand
AAGTTCATGCAATATTGCACAGGCAAAGGTGCTATGAAAATATGACAGAGAAAACGGGGACTTTATCGGATGCTTACGAATAATGCCAGATAAGATTATTCTTACTTTGGCGTATTAAAAAAGAAAAGGTAACCTCACAACTACCTTTTCTTTTTATTTAAATATTTTTACTATTTTTACATGAGCTATTCATGAAAAATATTGAGAGTAAAATGATTTTTCCTTTTGATTTTATACAATTGGAATAATAATATCAGAATATCCATTTTGTTGTTTATGCATTCTTTATAGATGACTAACTTACTGTTTATTCCTTTTGATTTTTTGTATTTGTACGTTTTTCTTTAAATTCGTTTGTAATTTATCTACGTCTATTTTCGCATTAATGCTAACACTTATTTGCTGTATTTTATCTCTCAACATCTTTTCTATCGAACTATTATTGTTGGATTTAAAAATTAAATACGTGCATAATTTCATCAAAATAGATTGTTTCAAGATACCTAATTTAACTAATTCACAAATTTTATCTATGTATCTCTCACAATTTTTAATATCCAGATCAATTAACATAAAATACAAAATAAACAACTTAAGCTGATTCTTTGTAGAATCTTGTTTAAGCTCATCTATTTTATCTAATATTATTCTTTCTAAATTGTTTTGAGCCAATGCATCAAATAGGAATGTTTCAATGATTAAAGGTAAAAAATTAGCCATTAACTTCATTGAAATTTGTCCATTACTATCTTCATCTTTGTTGATATCTATTAGTTCATCTGATTCATCAAGTAATTTGAAACCTAAGTTACACGCTGCATTAAGAACAAAATCAAGTATTTCATTTTCTAGACAGTCATCACTTAAAATACTATTTCGGTAAACTCTTGATAAAATAAATAATGCTTTTTCTAAATTCTCTGCATTTTCATCAATATGTTCATAATATTTTTTCTTCTCAACTTCTGACTCCTTAATAGGAGTTGGCAAGTATTCTTCCATTAACCGATCTTGTTCTTCCATTGAGAGAACAGCTTTACTACTTGCTGATATTTGCTGTGCAGTAGGAGTAAAATCAAAAATCTCTCCCATTTTCAATAGCAACTTCCTATCTACTTCTAAATAGTCTGGATCTTTAGATAGATTATTATAAATGCATTTCGTTTTTTCATATATTTTCTTTAAAAATTCTTCGTCTTTTTTGTTAAATCCAGAGTATAATTCTAACTCATTACTAAAGGAAAGATAAAAATGGTCATCATTTAACACTTCATCTTTGAATTTTTTATCATTAGTCATATGATATGCTAGGAAATATTCAAAAACACCATTTAAACGAAAAGTGTATTTATCAACCCCATTCAATTTAATAATTCCCTTTTCTTTTAACATGTTGAAAGTTGGTTCTACTCCAGCAACAAATTTTCTGTGCTTAGTTCGATATTCTGTAGTAAAATTTATTATATCTTCATAATTTGCGGCACATGTGTCATTAAAGTGTTTTTTTATTAAGAAATGAGCTAAAGCTCCTAAATAAGATTTTAGATCCTCATATTCAATTTTTATATTCTTATCAATAACGAAATTTTTTCTATCAAGAATTCCATCTATATATAGCTGTATTAATTCAAAATTATTATGAAAGTTAGTCTCATTAGTCTTTTCGAAAATCCAAAGAAACAATGAGACTGTCCAATAATTAGTTGGCATATTTAATTGAGAAAATATCTGTGTAATTTTATCAATAACAACATCTTTCCTATTCTCAGGTATTGATGACCATTTCTGTGTTAGAGTACGAATTTCTCTGCGTGTAATTTCATGAATAAATAAACTCCTATATGCTTTTTTATCAATATCAATAGTACCATATGCTCTTAATATAGTTTCTTCTGTTGCTGCTATAAATCTACTATTTGGACATTCTTTAAGGACGGATAAAAGTTCAGAAGTTAAAGCACTATTCGAAGGGTCAAAATTATCTAATAATATGCAAAACTGATATTCGGCAATAAAGGCTTCTGTTTTACTTTTGTTTATTTCTAAATAACGACTCAATAAATTGATTAATTTTACTGAATTTCCCATTTTATAATTTCTGCAATCAATGTAGAATGGGACAGATTTATATGTTGAATAATTCTTAAGAATATCAAGTTTTATTTTCCATAATAAAGATGTCTTTCCACTTTTGTCTTTGCCGAATATTATAAAATTATCTGTAGAGTTTGTTAAATTATCGATAGGAATGGTAGGTACGTCTTCTTTTTTACCTGCAATTTCTGTCTTGGATTTGGATTTTAGAATTGGATTAGTAAATAGAGACAAGAAGGTTTTGTCATGATGTTCTTCATTTCCTGATACAAACAACTCATCAGCTTGTTCACACTCTTCTTTATATCGCTTACGTATAGTCTTTCTAATTTCGTTCTGTTCTCTTTTTTCTTGATTTAATGGAATCTCTCCCTTTAGTTTCTTTTTAAATTCGATAGTATTAGTAACTGTATTATAGTTATATATTGATATTAAAACTTCAAAAGTATCAATATCAATATCTATAATGCTGTATCCTAATTCAGAATGCTTATCATATAATGACAATGCTGCCGAAGACACACTACAAAAAATTCCTTCACTGTCAGTCAAATATGAAGATTGCTTTTGTCTATGATAATGTCCTGTTAATAAAAGATGGAACTCATTAAAAATAATATCTTCTAATTCAGAAGATACAAAATCTTTATAATCGGATAAATTATGATGTTGAATTAGAATTTTGAAATCTACGTCTTTTATTTTACTTAAGGCTTCTTTCAAACATATTAAAGGAAAGTATAAATTACCTCTATCTTTTTCTGAATCAATAGCCCGCCAAGCAGAATTTATTGCTACTATACCAATCTTCTTGCCATTAAAAACACGTTTATGAATTGTATACAAACTATAAACTTCATCGAGTTCTTCCTTTTTTGGGGGATATTTTGAATAAAAGTTCTCAACAAACTCGTTGTAATTAATAAAATTAGTAAGACTTTCTTTAAATTGCCGTGGATTCTTGGAGGCAAAATCATCTAAATCTTTAATTGTTTTTATTTTTTTAATTTC
>NZ_JADMOU010000036.1:0-49262 GCF_015558905.1 Bacteroides sp. D55t1_190419_B8 | reverse complement strand
CAATTTCAGTTTTAATAGCAGGCATTTCTTGATATCTATGTAAGTCATGGTTTCCTGCACATAAAAACACTGCATTATCTTTTGTTTTTTGTAATAATGGATTTAATAGTAAGTCTTTAGCTTCTAAAAAAGTAGATGAAGAACTGCCATCATTAACAAGATCTCCCGTAAAAAAAATATAATCAATATTTTTATTCTCAATAGAATTTACGATAGCTTCTACAACCTTTGTCTGGTCGTAGTCATACTTAGGTACTTTCTGATAATGAAAGTCTGTCAAATGTAAGATTCTCATATGTATATTACGTTATATCAACAAATATACAAATATACATAATGTAAGATATCAATTTAACATCTTTTTTTGCATAAAAAGATTGTTTTCTTAATTCATTCCATTGTTTTCTATTATTAATGCTATAAGTTGATTATGTGCGAGTCGTTTGTGTGCTGTAATTTTGTCATTTATACTTTCTCTTCTTATTTGTGACATTTTTTAACTAAGACGGTTGCTGATATCTAATAATTTCAAGGAAGTTAAAAGGGAAAAGATAGTTGTAAAACATAACTCTTTATTAATCATTTTAGGGCATGTAAGTTGAAGAGTAGATAACATGCTTCATTCTTTTCAAGTTTGATAGAAAGGAAGTTTTCTTGATTACCATCCTAATAGTTTTTTGTTTTACTATCACTGAGCAGAGAGTCCTTACTTAGCTATTTTGTAAACTAGAAATAAGAACTTTACAAGCATCAATTAATTTTATTTATATGCACTTTCGACTATCCCTTCAATCTCTGTTCCGTCAAAGTCCGATTCAACATAACGCAACATCAAATACATAAGAGCATCATCTTTTGAGACACCATAGTCATGTAATTTACAAGCAAACCGAAACAGATTGGAATTCCGAAATCCCCGACTAACAGGAAAATACCTATCCGATAGTTCTTGTACTTTCTTTATAGCCTGATCAGGATTCTTAAATTTAGGTGGCTGTAACATGAGATTTTTCCAAAATGTCGTACCTGTACTTTTTATAGTCTTTGATGCCACATAAGGAGTAATCTTGCCTGTTGATGAAGCAGGGACAAAGTGGTATGTCTGTGAATCTGCATTATAATATACCTTTGGATCATAACTTATGAAATGTGCCCGTGACAAATTATCACATTTAGAATCTATATGCGTATTCCCCAAGTACCCACTGATTGAGCTATACAGTTCTTTATGAAAAGCTGGATCAAGGGAATCATGTTGGATAATTAATTTTATTCCTCTTCTTGGGGAATGGAAAGCCATCCTGACATAGGGATCACTAGTGTATTTCACCCAATCAGAATCTCTTTCCGATAACTCATTGGGGAGATCATAATCTAAGTCTATACAGATATAGCAAGAATAATCTGATAATGCCGTATCTAATCTTTTCCCAAAAATGCCATTAACCAAAACTACAGGTAATTTCTTCTTTAACCAATCTTGTTTTTTCTTATTACCCATATTTCTCTGAATATCTAAAGTAATATCCTTTATATATCCATAAGGAGTTTCTATTTTATTCTTTAGATCAAGTAGTTCTGATATACAGACATACTGATGCCTAAATAATCCTTCTATTAAAGTTATCTTATCTGTCATATTCTATTTATTATAAAAGGTGGGATTTAAGTTATTAATCTCTTATATAATAGTAATGTAGATCGTAGGAGAATATCCCACCTAACGAATTTTTACTATCGTACCACTTTGAGGATAATATTATACTCCTTCTTTAACGTATCTTTTAACGGATCATACGAGCGAGCTTTCTTTTCTTTCATAGGGATAAGTCCAAGGATGTCCTTCAACCTAATTGTAAGTGTATATGTTCTACAATACTTTATGGTATCCAATAGTTTAGGATCATATCCACACAAGGCTACTACCTTCTTAAGAAATACAGGTGTTCTTTTTGTCGCTGGCATAAGAACAGGCATTCCACTTATGCTTACCCCCGCATCACTATTCTCCTTGAAATAATCAAAGACATCTTTCATTAGCTGTGGATCTATATCATCTGAATAGAATACATGAATCGGATCACCATTATGTTGTCTTATCCGTAACCGACATATAGCTTGGATCATTCCAGCTATTCTTATTCTTCGTTCAGTCGAATGAATGCCGTAGTTTTTATTAATCAAGGATAATCCAGATTTGCCCGTTCGCCATTCTCCGACAAAAGAGATGCCTGCATAATTACTAAAAGCATTGGTAGCTTTATCTTGACCGGAACCACGATAGATAATACTGTATTTTCCTGCCAATCCTTTTTTATTTAGTTCTTCTTCAAGCACTGTCATTATATTCAGGTGCTTATCTTCTTTATCTGGATCACTGTCTCTGGCTACCATATATTTCCATGTGACAATAAGCAACGGAGAAGCCTGTTGTATCTGATCTGCCAACTCATCAACTATATCCTGTATTCTGTCACGAATTGTATTATCGTCTACATCTTTCTCGAACAACCATCTTTCAAGGGACATTGGAAATTCTTGAAAGGTTATAGGTGACGAGTACATCTTTCCCGAATTCTGGATCAACCTAAAAGGTGTTTTCTTATAATCGCTTAACACATCCGCAGTAGCATCCAGTATGATAACATTCATCTGCATCCCCTTTACCACCCAATCCTTTATAAAGTGATATATTGGATAATACTTCCCTTTTGCATTCCATATAACTGAATAATTTTGGTTGATATACACTAATACCTCTTCCTCTCGATATGTATTCAGGGCTGACTTAGTACTATATAAATGATCGTTGGTTTTTCTTAAGAATGTACTATTCACAGCCTTCATTTCCTGTATTCCCAAACAATGGTAATATAAACCTGCTCCAACGGGGATGCTACCTTTTGATGATGTCCCCAAGTTGCCCATATAAGCAAGAATTTTAAGCCGTTCAAATGTATTAAAGGATTGTATAAAGGATGGCTGTTCGTCTATAATACAAAACTTGCGTACTTCGGTAGACTTTAGTAATGCTCCTAAGTTTCCAGTATATTTAGCTATATCAACTATTTTCTCATTATCATAAGCAAATAGGGCTGGCAGATAATCCAAATAGAGGTGAACACTGGGAACAATCAGAACCTTTTTCTTTGTTACCTGTTCAGGATGTGCTATGTAACTACTGTAGTAATAATCTTCTTGATGTAAAATCACTATTTCGTCTTTCAATGCAAGGAGAGACAGACTTTCCAGCCTTTTCTTCATATCATTTGCATCGGCACGTGTAGCAACAAAGATTACGATTCCTTTATCACATCTCTTGGCAACCAGATTACAAGTAGCCGTACTCTTTCCACCTCCACATGGGAGAGGAACAATAAAAGCCCCTCCCTTACATGGAATTATGGCATCTCCGGTTTGATGTTTAATAGTTAAATTTGTATCAGACGGATCGAACACAACTTCTATGTCCTTGTAGTCTCTTACTTTTGGCATAATGCTATCTCTTTAAAAAGTCCATTTTCTACTTCTTGGCATTTCTGTGAGTATATCTACCGCTATATTACTATCAAGTATCCTTGTCTGTTGCAATGCAAAGTACAAGCTAATATCTTCTATTAATACTAATTTCCGATCTATATCAGTATCAAGAAGAGATATCAATTCTCCGTTATCATCTACAGCCAACCATCCCCTTGATAAGAATATCTTAGCAGGAATTACATGTAGCATCGGTGCGTTGGCATTATAATGTAGATTGCATGTCAGTTTTCCTATGAGTCCTGTGTCTAAGCGTATCTTTTGCGGCAAACATAAGACATATCCTTTTTGTTTTAATTCTTGTAATGTCATCATATCCTTGTTTTATTATATTCTCGTATCACTTTGGTAAACTTATCACTATGGAGAGGAAATAGAGTTTAACCTTTTCAATTATGATTTGAGTGTAATTCGTAATTCTCATTAAAAGAGAGAGGTCTCTCACCCCTCCCTCCATTTTTTCAATTTTAGCTTAAGGTTTCTCGCTCGGTAAATGCTTTCCAATAACTCTTGAAAAGACCTGTAATAACCTGATCTTTGCTCCTGCTAGTAGTCTTCTTTGCATTATCAAGAGATTCTATCTGCTCTTTTGAAAGAGAATTTAGAAACTCGATGACATGAGCATACGCATCGTTAATCGGCTTGTTTTTGTTAATGAGTTGCTCTACAAAACTAAATAGCATTTTAGGAGTTATTTTCAAGCCAACTGTCTTTATGTTCAATTTAGCAATAGCAGCATCATAAAGATTTTTATTACGGTCAAGTCCATCCTCATCAACTAGCGTTTCCAATTTATCAGGGTCTTTTGAATCAATGGCAGACTTAATCGTGGCTTTTGAGTATATCTTTTTACCCCCAGTAACGAATAAGGAAGCCGCAGAATCAGAAATGTTTTCTGTATTTGCTAAAGATTTCAGCCATTCCAACTTGGAAGTATCAAGACCACGAACTTTTGCTGTCTGGATAGCCATCGTTAGCCAATCAATTCCATCCCAAGGATTCACAGAAGTATTCGCCTCCTTTAATATCGTCATAAGATCATATTGATCTGTAAGTGGTAGAATAAAGTAAGCTTCATAGTCCTCACCAGCCTTTTTAAGTTCTTTAATGGCTTCCCAACGGTGCTGACCATCCAATATCACTAGAATGTGTTCAAGATCAGGGGTATCCTTGGTTATAACATTGCCATTATAGTCCACTACATCAAGACCTGCTTCGATACATTCCTTAGCCGAAAGTACCAAGAAAGGGGTTATAACACCCTTTGCGGCTCTGATTGATTCAATCTTCTTTTTTACCTCCTCCTTATCAATATCCCTGTTTACTAAGATGCGAGCAAACCGATATTTATATATAAGAAGAGTTGTGAGAGTAAAAATTTGACCACGAGTGAGTTTTAACGGTTCTTGTTCAGTCTCCTTATCAGCTTTCGGAGACTCTACTGAGGCGTTCTTACCTTTTTGAGGAGCTGCACCATTCTTTTTTGCGGATTTCTGTTCTTTCTGCTCATTTAACACAGCACCTACTGTTTTTCTTTCTTCTTCCATTTTCTAAGATTTTAGTGGTTATTTTTTTAATTTCGTGAGCAAATATAAGTGAATAAATCAAACGTTTTACACATATTAATTTTCTTGACTTCAATTAGTTACATACACGATTACTTGATTATAATCGATCTTATATCACTACATTTTATTCTCATATTTGAGCATATTTAGCCATAGCTGAACCTCATTGACCATCTCTGATTTGTTTATCAAAGAGTCTTGCTGGACATTCACTAATGAAACTGTTACCATTGGAGCTACACCAATCTCTCCAATCTGTCCTACCTGTTCATTTAAGACAAGTAATTCCCAGTTCTTTTCTTTCATGCTTTTTCTTGATTTATGAATAGACAGCTTCACCATTGAAAATAGCCGGCATATTTTCCAACGAAACTGTCTATTCCGGTTAATTACTTGGAGTACTTACGCCCCCATTTTTTATTAGACACTCTTAGTAAATCTAGAGCTAGATCTGCATCGACTACAATGATCTTCCCATTTTGAGAAATAGCTGCATCGATGACACCACTTGATTTGATTCTTTGAGCTGTTGCTTGACTACAGCCAAAGAGCTTACTTATGCCAAATAGACCATATACATACCGTTTCTCACTTGACGGATTTGTGTTAGCTCTTCCATCTTTACCTTCATTAGCAAACCCTTCATTTAATGCCTCTATCAGATCACCTAAGGTAGCTTGGAAAAGAGGCTTATCTCTTAGTTCGAAAGTTTTCATTATATATTTATTTTATATTACTACTCTATTGAAATCCTTGCTACGATCGTTTTGATTTCTGGCACAAATATATGCACAAAAAAATGGAATTACAGCAAGTGTAATTCCATGATTATGAGATATATAATGCAAATTATATGAACGTTATATATATGTTATATAGAATATTATATAATGGAGTCAATTAGTATCTTTCCATTTTAAGATTCTTATTTTTTGGATATTCTCCGCTATCTCTAATCTAGTCTCTTCCGGTAATTGTTTTGTTCCTATTTTCCCCGTTTTTAATGTATTCTCACTTAACTTTTTCCCTTTCGGCATAAAAATATTACTGGTTATTTTCCATATGCCATCAGGAACAGTTTTAAGTTTTCCTTTAGCATCTTTACCATATAATTCTCTTATAAAAACTTGAAGGGTGTGACGGTCACCATTCCATAATACAGTTTTTGTATCAGTATTAGATGTACTGCTCCCTAAAAAAAAGCACAAAGGCTGTCCGGCATCAACATAACTATAAAAAGCTTGGTGAAGTTTTACTAATTTCTTATTATCAAATCCATCTGGCATAGGTAAGCGATAAATATCATTATTTGTTAATGGAGAATCTACAATATCACAAAAGTGAATTATATGTTCATCGTTTTTGTGTTTATACATATTATACTCATCCTGCATAAAGCCATCTATACCTAAATCTCGTAATTTCCTTATAATCCATTCTTTTTCCTCATTTTTTAGCGTATTATTATGCATCATGCGAAAAAATGGAGATAATATACGTTTCTCAAAAAAAGTATAATATGTCCGAAAACAATTTAGTTTATCAAGAGCATAAGTATATGTTAGTATCACATTCTCTAGATTGAATATACCAGTGGTGTATATATTACTTTTCCATTCTTCATATTCAGTACTAAACTCTCTTACTACACGATCTATAGCCACAAATTGAATAAAAATCCAGTTTAATTCATATTGTTCATTTTTATGGACAACGGGTAATCCTCTTTCTAATATTTTTTTTCTAATATAATCATCATAAAAAAACTTAGCCTTAAACATCTCACTAATCCAATTGTTTATTTTATCACTATATTCAAAAAGAAACCATTTGGGAAAAGATTTTTGGTCTGTTTGATATGTATTCTCTAACGATTTTTTTTCTTCAAACGTAAAGCATCCGGGATACAAAAAATCTAAAGCATCTGTCAAATTCATAATAGAGAAAATCATTCTTAAAAAAGATTCTGTCGCAAATTCTGTTTTTTTAGAATCTAAATTCAGACATTCTTGCTCAATTGTTTTAGATTCATATTCAAAATATGAATGGATCTGACTAGACCAGATACTAGCTATGGATTTTGGAAAATATAAAGTCATTAGATAAAAATAAAAAATAAATCTTCGGTCTGGAGATAACGAGTCTGTTGTCATCTTTTTCCTATTGATTTCATTAATCGAAGAGAATAATAATGGAGCGATCGCATCTTCTATTAAAAATTGTCCGTAACTATCTTTATCCTTACCGATTAAATAAGTATCCTTGTCTATTCTCTTATAGAAAATACTAGCTTCGTTTAAAGTGATATTTTCGTTTTCCATAATAGTATTAATTTAAGCAATTACAATAAAAAGCAGCACCCGTTTTTCCCGAATGCTGCCTCAAATATATGAAATTTTGTTAAGCTATACTCCTAATATGTTCACAAAGTTCTTTCAATTGTGCCGGATTCATTTTATCTAGCCTTTCTATGATATCAGACTTATATTGGTGAGTATTCCATTTCTCCATTTGCATCTTCTGTGTTTCGTCTGCTACCTCTATATACGGTTTCATACTTTCATAATCTGCGTGTCCGGTACAACTCATTACTACTGTCGGAGATATCCCTAAAGCTAAGGAACAGCAAACGAAAGTTCTACGTCCATCGTGACAGCTTATCGTTTCATAAAACTTATGGATTTCTTCATGCCGTTGCGTACCTATAAAGTAGGTTTCAACTATCTCTCTATCTAAACCAGCCAACTCGGCAGCTTCTTTCAGGTAATCATTAAGTTTCTGATTCGAAGCAACAGGGAATATTGTACCGTTCTTGGAGTGATACCATGAATATTTATCTATAATCTTTTGAGCATCTTCTATTATAGGAACAGTAATTCTATCATTCGTTTTTTGAGTATACATCTCAATATTCCCATTTGAAATATGCGCTCTCTTTAATGCGCTTAAATCAGAATAACGCAAAGATGTAAACGCCATAAAACAAAACATATCTCTAGCTCTATCTAAATACTCTTTACTTTTAGGAAATTGGAAAGATGCAAAATGGAGTAATTCTTTATATTTCAAAAAAGTCACTTCCTTTTTAGTCACAGTTAAGTTTACTTTATAGCTGAGTACTCCTTGCTCTACCGGATAACCATTAGCATCAATCCATCTAAGAAAAGACTTTAATATTCTGAATTGTTTTACAGTGGTGCGGTTACGATATCCATTTTTTACATACCATTTTTTAAGTTCTGTCATCTTATTCTTATCAAGTGTCGCTAGAGATATGTTGGGATCACAGCTGTTTAAATGATTCCATGCTTGAACATATTTATGATGTACAGATTCACTCCAGCTTCTTTCTGTGGAGCAAACTTCTAAAAAGTCATTGAAAATTTCACGAAAAGACTTTTCCCGCTCTATTGGATTATCTGGTACTACCTCTTCTTTTATTCGTCCCAGCTTCTCATTAACCAGTTCCTTCAATTCCCTTTTGGTTGGCAACTGAGAATTTAAGCTGTATTCTGTAAAAGACTCCTCGATGCACTCTAGAAATTGAGAAATACGATTGTTAATATCTCTAGCTACCACCGTCTTTCCACCAACTTTATGAGTAGTATTATACCTAGCTCTTTGGTTCTCTTTATCCCATTTGTCTGGATCGGCATTACAACCAACAGAAAAACCAACTTCGTCCTTCCGATTATTCCATCTAACACGAATAACTACTTGTCCCTTATTATTAAGGAATGCTCTACAACTGTGATTAATTTCTATCATACGTCTTACTGTTTTGAGGTTTATTTTCAGCGAAGATAGAAATAAAAATCGTGGGGAATACAGGGTAATTCTTATTCCCCCCTTTTTTGAGCATACAAGATTTTATGTGCTATAAAAAGATGTGGTTAATTACATACAGCGTTGATATACAGTAATATATGTAATCGGATCAAAGCAGTTATGATCAAAGCAACAATACCTCCAGCTCCACTTTGTACTGATCATTAGTATCTATAAAAAGAACACTCAATGTTGCAAAAGTAACATTGAGTGTTCTTTTCTATGGGGCTATCAATGAATTTATTCCCCCTCGTGAGCCATTAATCTTTATATCTGTATCAGGCAATAGCATTTTAATGCGCTCTATTCCCTCTTTGGTTATCTTTCCATATAGGTTCAACGATTTGATTTTTATCTTTGATATTTCATCCGGTATATCAATCTTATCGATAAACTGGATATCCAGTCTTTTTATCTCCTTCAGTTCTAACAAGACAGTAGGAAACTTCTTTACCCTAATGTTAATACCACTGCCCCAGCCATCATTTTGGGCGTCAGCACTCAACTTGTTTTTTAATCCGTCATTGTTAACGTCTTTCTTTCTGACCATCCAACCTATTTGTGGTCGCAGAGCAAAATTCTTACTATTTTGCTCCAGTCCGATGAAACCTGCCCAAAATTCCAATGGGGTCTCTTTGACGGCATCGGGATATACTTCCTGATACTTTACATCTACCTTCACTATTTCGTCGGGGAGACAATTTCTGCCTTCAAGCTGTTTCAGATTATTTCTTTTTCCTTTCTTGTCATACGGGAAAAATTTAACAATCCATCCGTCAATAATATTCGGAGCGCCGTATTGCTTCTGTGAATGATATTTGAACATATTGCGCCAGAAGCTTTTGTCCACCTGGCCTTTGGAGGCTTTGACAAATTCTTCCAGAAGAGGTTCCAGTTCGGAAATCCACCATTCAAGTTTATATTCTTTCAGGCTTCTGGCTTTCTGTAGAACTTTCTCCCAGTCCTCCGGAGTTCCTTCGAGGGTTATTTCAGGTATTCCACAGACAATGCGTATGATTATAAACTCAAAGTATGGCTTCACAGCTTCCATGATTGTTATTTCAGAAGCAACTTTCTCTAAGGAGGTGGTTGTTGAAAAATTACAGGTAAGCAACTCAGTCAGATGGTTACCGACGTGTTCTGATATTTGTTTTGTGAATTGGGGAAAGATCTCTTCCCATGAAAAAGTAGGGTCTTCCAGTTTCTTGTCCGCTCTTACAATTAAGGACAGTTTGCCGGAGAAGTCAACGAGATCATTTCTCATCGATTCCTGATTGGCATTTATATGCCGGGCAAATCCCTGGCTGATTAGTAGCCAAATCATGTCTGGGGACAGAACAAATGGCCTGTGATCTGCATAAGCCTGATACATACCGTTGAAAAAAGAATTAGGACCAAAAGATACCAGACTGTCAGGAGATTGGCTCTTTGCAATGATATGATAAGGAATTTCGATATGCTTCTTTTTTATTTCATAAGGCTCTATGTTCATGTACGATAATATAAGACTTTTATAAATGTCGTCTTGGGAATTCAAATGGAGTAATTCTTCAGGCTTTGAAAGCTTTTCAACTTTAAAGGTGATTCCATTTTGAGCGAATATGGGAACACTGCAAGATATTAATAAGCCAAAAAGTATGTTTTTCATAATCTTAAATGATTCTATGGTGGCATAAACTTATCAGGTATGTCTATGCTTTTCATAGACGATATGCAAATATAACATTATAAGAAGTAGATTAAACAGGATATTAAATGTTTTTTGATTTATATCTATAAAAAACATAAGCGTATTATTTCTTGAGCCGATAAGCGGGAATTATTCGGGAATTTGTAGTAAGTTTGCTCTGCTAATCCTAAAGAATGACGCAGAGAAAGATTATACATATCGACATGGATGCCTTCTATGCCTCTGTAGAACAGCGTGATAATCCTGAACTTCGTGGCAAACCTTTGGCAGTAGGTCATGCTGAAGAGAGGGGAGTTGTGGCTGCTGCCAGCTATGAAGCCCGGCGTTATGGTGTCCGTTCGGCCATGTCCTCCCAAAAGGCGAAACGCCTTTGTCCCCAACTCATCTTTGTACCCGGCAGGATGGATGTTTATAAATCCGTTTCCCGTCAGATACATGAGATTTTCCACGAATATACAGACCTCATCGAACCTCTGTCTTTGGATGAGGCTTTTCTGGATGTTACTGAAAACAAGAAAGATATTTCCCTAGCTGTGGATATAGCCAAGGAAATAAAGCGGAAGATTCGCGAGCAACTCAACCTTGTTGCCTCTGCCGGAGTATCTTATAATAAATTTTTAGCTAAAATAGCTTCGGACTATCGCAAACCGGACGGCTTATGTACTATTCACCCGGAACAAGCTCTTGATTTTATCGCCTGTCTTCCTATTGAATCTTTCTGGGGAGTGGGACCTGTGACTGCCAGGAAGATGCATTTGCTGGGTATCCACAACGGACTTCAACTACGGAAATGTTCTCTTGAAATGCTGACTGGTCATTTTGGAAAAGCAGGTACGCTGTATTATGAATGTTCGCGAGGCATTGACGAACGCCCTGTCGAAGCAATTCGTATTCGTAAATCTATCGGCTGTGAACGTACATTGGAACGGGACATTTCGGCCCGTTCATCGGTCATAATCGAATTATATCACGTTGCAGTAGAACTGATTGAACGTCTCCAGCGAAAAGACTTCAAAGGAAACACGCTTACCTTGAAAATTAAGTTTCATGATTTTAGCCAGATCACCCGAAGCCTTACTCAATCGCAGGAACTGACTACCTTAGACCGGGTACTCCCGCTTGCCAAGGAACTGCTTAAAAGTGTGGAATATGAACAACATCCAATCCGTCTCATCGGGCTTTCTGTCTCCAATCCGAAAGAAGAAGCCGATGAGCAACACGGTGTTTGGGAACAGTTGAGTTTTGAATTTAGCGATTGGGATTAAGGTATGAAAAACGGGAAGAGAACAGGATGTCAAAATAGAGCCTTTATTTGGACTAAACAGCGGCTCTGTTTAAGGAAGACAGAGCCGCTGTTTAGCTAAAATTGCACCTCTGTTTTCTTGGAACGGAATCTCTGTATTTTGAGAAGAAATCTCTGTTTAAATATGAGTGAAATCGATTGTTCTATAACCTAAAAGCTTAAAATGAAGCAATTATGAGTACAAATTTTGAAGTATGTACTTTTTTGTCATTAGGTTCGTATGATTTGCTCACCTCATTTTTTATCAGATACACTATCTTTGCAATACTTAAATGAATGAAAATACCATGACTCGAATGAAACATTTGCTTTGTGTTTTTCTGGTAGCAGCTTTGGGAAGTCTTTCTTTCAAGGCAAACGCATATACCGAACGCAATATGCTGCAGAAAGCGGCAGACGAAACTACGTTGAAAAACGTGTTGGTAATGAAACAGGCTTGGGTGCCTTACCCTGCTTATACAGATCGCGCCGCTTGGGACTCGTTGATGGGACCTAACAAACAACGCCTCATCGAAGCCGGTGAAAAACTCCTCGACTATAAATGGCAGCTGATACCTGCCACTGCTTATTTGGAGTACGAACGTAGCGGTAACCGGAAAGTGATGGAAGTTCCTTATGACGCCAACCGTCAGGCACTCAACACCCTGATGCTCGCCGAACTGGCTGAAGGAAAAGGACGTTTCATCGACCAACTACTGAACGGAGCATATATGAGCTGTGAAATGAATTCATGGGTTTTATCCGCACACTTGCCTCGCCAGAGCAGCAAACGTTCACTGCCCGATTTCCGTGAACAGATTATTGACCTCGGTTCAGGCGGATATGGAGCTTTAATGGCTTGGGTACACTATTTCTTCCGTAAACCATTCGACAAAATCAATCCCGTGGTATCTTTACAAATGCGTAAAGCAATCAAAGAACGTATTCTCGATCCATATATGAACGACGATGAAATGTGGTGGATGGCTTTTAACTGGAAACCGGGGGAAATCATCAACAACTGGAATCCCTGGTGTAACTCAAATGCCCTGCAATGTTTCTTCCTGATGGAGAACAATAAAGACAAGTTGGCAAAAGCCGTTTACCGCTCCATGCAATCAGTCGACAAATTTATCAATTTCGTGAAGTCTGACGGTGCTTGTGAAGAAGGTACATCCTACTGGGGACATGCTGCCGGAAAACTCTATGATTATTTGCAGATACTCTCCGATGGTACAGGTGGTAAACTGTCTCTGTTCAATGAACCGATGATTCGCCGGATGGGAGAATATATGTCCCGCTCATACGTGGGTAATGGCTGGGTGGTGAACTTTGCTGACGCATCGGCACAAGGAGGAGGTGATCCCTTATTAATCTATCGTTTCGGTAAAGCTGTAAACAGCGATGAAATGATGCATTTTGCCGCTTACCTGCTGAATGGGAGAAAGCCGTATGCCACCATGGGCAACGATGCTTTCCGTTCGCTCCAGTCTCTGCTTTGCTGTAATGAACTCGCAAAAGCAACTCCGAAACATGATATGCCGGATGTTACCTGGTATCCCGAAACGGAATTCTGCTATATGAAGAACAAGAATGGTATGTTCGTTGCCGCTAAAGGCGGATTTAATAACGAAAGTCATAATCACAATGATGTAGGGACCTTCTCTCTATACGTGAATACGATTCCCGTGATTATTGATGCCGGTGTAGGTACCTATACCAAACAGACGTTCGGTAAAGACCGCTATACTATCTGGACCATGCAGAGCAATTATCACAACTTGCCGATGATTAACGGAGTACCGCAAAAATTCGGTCAGCAGTATAAAGCGACAAATACAGTTTGCAATGAGAAGAAACGGACATTCTCTACTGATATAGCTACTGCTTATCCGGCAGAGGCGAAAGTGAAAAGTTGGATTCGCTCTTACGCACTTGATAATAATAAATTAACTATTGGCGATACTTATACATTAGATGAGGTTATTGCTCCTAATCAACTGAATTTCTTAACTTGGGGCAATGTTACTTTCCCGTCTGAAGGGAAAATCCGAATCGAAGTGAAGGGACAAAAGGTGGAAATGCATTATCCGTCACAATTTAAAGCAGAACTGGAAACAATCAAATTAGATGATCCGCGCCTGTCTAACGTATGGGGCAAGGAGATTTACCGCATCACACTAAAGACAGAAGAAAAGAAAGCGACTGGTAAATATGAATTTGTGATCCAACAAGTGAAGTAAGATGAAGTAGATTCTTTTAAATAAGAAAAAATAAAGTATAAACATTTAAATCACAGTAAGATGAAAAAAGTTTTATTTGCCGGCCTTTTGGTCATTGCAGGAGTAAGTGTAAGTGCACAGAACCTGATAAAGAATGAAAAATTCGCTACCGAAGTAAAGACTAAAGTGACTAACGCTAACAAAGCTGCCGCAGGAGAGTGGTTTATTTTGAATAATGAAGCTGACGGAGTAACTACTATTGCTTGGGAACAAACGGGAGATGCCAAATATCCGAATGCGATGAAATTTGATAATTCCGGTGCCGAAAAAAATATCTCTTGGTACAAGGCTTTTCTGGGACAACGTATTACCGATGGTTTGGAAAAAGGCATCTATGTTCTTACTTTCTATGCAAAAGCTAAAGAAGCTGGTACTCCGGTAGGTGTATACATCAAACAGACCAATGAAGAAAAGAACGATAATGGTAAGTACAATACCACTTTCTTCATGCGTAGAGATTATGATGCGGATGCTCAACCGAATGCTTCGGGTGCACAGTATAACTTTAAGATTAAAGATGCTGATAAATGGACTAAAGTAGTGGTTTATTATGATATGGGACAAGTGGTTAATGCTATTAGCAGCAAGAAGGCAAATGCTGACTTGGAAGTATCTGACACGGATGATGACGCTGCTATTCTGAAAGATTGCTATCTGGCTATTCTTTCACAAAACAAAGGTGGCGTTGTAGAAATCAGCGACGTGACATTGAGAAAAAAATAAAAACTAAGGGTGGGTAAGTGCCTGTCACTCATAAATTGCTATCTTTTTTAGGCACGGATTACACGGATTTCACGGTCTTAAGTATTGTCATTGCTACAAAGTAACCGTGTTAATCCGTGTAATCCGTGCCTAAATTATTAAGAACACATACTTAATATATAGACATCCATAGAATAATCAACCCTCTATTTAGGGTGATACCAAGCGGCTTATTGGATTCCGAGTTTCTTCTTCAAACCCTTTGGCAGAGAATCTTTATGAACCATGACACAAATAGTTTTGGCACGTACATAACTTTCAGACATATTCAGATAACCTCCGGATTTGTTGCTTTCTGCTCCCCAGGAATTCTTGGTAATATAATATTTAGTACCATTCTGGTCTTTTACAATGCCGGTGATGTGCATCAGGTGGTCATCGGTCGTTACAAACTTCTCATAACCGTCCTGACGGATTTCCGGTGTAACATTGATTTCCGGATAAGGATGCTCGAACTTGAACACTTCATCCATACGCTGATATTTAGGCATAGCTTCAAAACGGGCACGATCGGTAGTTGAGTAATCTTTCACGTCCTCTACTTGCGGATTGATGGCGATTCCGTTCTTGAAAGAGAAACCCTGTTCGCTGACATCACCATCCCAACATACGGTATATCCCTTGTTCAATGCATAGTCAATAGCCCCGATCAGTTCGTCCAGCGGAAGATTATACATCGGTTGATTCTCCCAGTTGTCAGGCACTTCAGGTGAGAAGGTTTCATAATAAGGTTTATGAGTGAAACTGGTCAGCTCGATATAATCATCCATATTCAATCCCAAACTTTCAGTGAAAGATTGAGGCGTATATTCCTTGCCTTTATAAGTAAACTTTTCAGGAAGCTTGCCCAAATAAATGTCGAACAGATTGTTGATGAGCGCATCATATTCCGGAGTACGCTTTTTAGAAGCAATATTTGCATCCACCAATGCTTTGAGGTAACGTGACAATGCTCCGTGGTTATGATCTTTGCTGTCGTTTAGCAGTCCGGTGTATACTTCTTCCGGAACGATTCCCGCTTTCTTATAAGCATTCTTGAAAGTGTGTGCCAAACTTCCTTCCCCAATGCTTCCTTTACCACGACGCAGGTAATTGTCTTCGATCTGATTCATGTACTTCTGGCGGACGATAAACATTTCCGAGAGATCATATTCTCCTTTTCCCATACGGAGCAGTTCCGACTCCATAAAAGAAGCGGTGGCAAAGCACCAGCAGGTTCCTGTGGAGCCCTGATCTTTGACAGGTGTTGCTTTGTGAGATACAACGGTTGTGAATTCATAACCGGGTGTTTGTGCAAAAGAGGTTACGGCTAGTAAAAGCAGCGCAACCGACATAAATAGCTTTTTCATAATGTGTTTTATTATCTTTCTTCTGCAAATGTATAAAAAAAGCGAGGATACTCGAAAGTTCCTCGCTCTATTTATTATAATTAGTGTGTTTATTTACATGACAACCTGCTGTGACAGCAGTTTTTGAAGTTTACCGTTCAAGGTTTGACACATAGCACCATTTCCCATTGCTTGATAGCGTTTAATACGGTACTGTAACATCATAATTTTTTCATTTGCATTCTTTTTCATAATTTGTTTCCTCTTTTTTTGCCCTCCACGTTTTGAAGAGCGATTTTACATCTTGTTTTCTCTAATAACACTGCAAAGATACGAATTGTTTTTGAATTATATGCTGTAAAACATAAAAATCTTCTTTTTCATTTGAATTTTCTTTTTATAAGGGTTCGAACACGGTCCATGTTACAAACCTGTTACAAAATGCCCGCAATTCTCCGTTGATGACAATATTATTCTTATCTATCACATTTTTATGTACTTATCTAGGCTTTCAGAAAATATTCTTGTATTTTTGTCAGTCAGCAACCTTATTATTAGAATAAACCAAACACTCGTATGAAAACATTCACCCATCTTTTGTGCATCCTGATTTTGTCAATTGTGCTGTTTGCTTGTAACAACGCTCATTTTCTCAAAGAAGAAGCCTACCGGAATCAAGTGGCTCAAGACTTTGAACTGAAAAAACAGGCACTTCCTCATGGAGATTTATTTGCGATCTTTGCCGATTCTGTTTTATCAGTCTACGAGCGCGAAGCATTGATGTTTCTCTATGCTTATATGCCGATAGGGGATGTGACGGACTATTCAGGAGATTATTATCTGGAAAATGTCCGGCTGTCAAAGCAGACGCATAGCGAAATGCCTTGGGGAAAGGAGATTCCCGATGAAGTGTTCCGTCATTTTGTTTTGCCGATCCGGGTGAATAATGAGAATCTGGACGATTCCCGTCGTGTGTTTTATGGCGAGCTGAAAGACAGGGTGAAGGGGCTGCCGATGAAAGAGGCTATATTAGAGGTGAATCACTGGTGTCATGAGAAAGTAGTCTATCGTCCGAGTGATGCGCGTACCAGTTCGCCATTGGCATCCGTCAAGACGGCGTATGGGCGTTGTGGTGAAGAGTCTACATTTACGGTAGCTGCTCTCCGGGCGGTTGGTATTCCGGCGCGTCAGGTGTATACGCCTCGTTGGGCGCATACGGATGATAATCATGCCTGGGTGGAAGCATGGGCGGATGGACATTGGTATTTCTTCGGAGCCTGTGAGCCGGAGCCGGTTTTGAATCTGGGATGGTTCAATGCTCCTGCCAGTCGGGGAATGTTGATGCATACGAAAGTCTTCGGGCGTTATAACGGTCCGGAGGAAATGATGCTTGAAACGCCGAATTATACGGAAATCAATGTGATTGATAATTATGCGCCTACCGCTAAGGCTATCGTGACGGTGACGGATGCCGAAGGACAAGTGGTAGCAGACGCTAAAGTTGAATTTAAGATATACAATTATGCAGAGTTCTATACAGTAGCTACGAAGTATACAGATGCAGAAGGGAAAGCCAGCCTGACTGCCGGTAAAGGAGATATGCTGGTTTGGGCATCCCGTGACGGACGATTTGGCTATGCTAAATTATCTTTTGGAAAAGACAATGCATTGCATCTCTCTTTAGATAAGAAAGAAGGGGAAACTTATTCCTTGCCAATGGATCTTATTCCTCCGGTAGAAGGGGCGAATATCCCCGAAGTCACTCCCGAACAGCGTGCAGAGAATGATCGGCGAATGGCGCAAGAAGACTCCATCCGTAATGCGTATGTGGCAACAATGATGACGGAAAAACAAGCCGAAGAGTGGGTAGACAAGCTGTATGGAAATGCTTTACAATCGGAAAAGAAAGAAAAACTGGCAGACTTTCTGGTTGCTTCGCGCGGAAACTACCAAACATTGAAAGACTTCCTTTTGCCTGTCAGGAAAGAGAAAGATGCTGTCTCATGGGAAGAAATACGTGCCATGTGGATATTAGAGAGTCTTTCGGCAAAAGACCTCCGTGATGTAACTCTGGATGTATTGAATGATCATTTGCAAACGAATCTTTCGGATTGGGAAAAGATAGATACCGAACGTTTTAAAAGAATGTACCTCAATCCTCCTCGTGTAGCCAATGAAATGCTGACTCCTTATAAAAAGGTACTTCGCGAAGCGATTGAAAAAACTGTTTACCAGTCTGTTCCCGATAGCATGAAGCGTGATCCTAAGGTATTAATAGAATGGTGTAGAAAAGAAATTAAAATCAATAATGAATTGAATTCCCAACAGATTCCGATCTCTCCGATGGGTGTGTGGAAAGCACGGGTGGCTGATGAAAAGTCACGTGATATTTTCTTTGTAGCAGCTTGCCGGAGCATGGGATGGGCGTCTGCCCGGATTGATGAAGTGACCGGAAAGGTACAGGTCTTAAATAAAGAATTTGCTCCGGAAGATGTCGATTTCGAGACAGCAGAATCCGCATTGTCCCAAAAAGGAGTATTGAAAGCTACCTATACGCCTATCCGTTCATTAGATAATCCTAAATATTATTCGCATTTCACTCTTTCCAAGTTTAAAGATGGTACCTTCCAGTTGTTGAATTATGACGAAGGAGAGACAGATATGGGGGATGGGACTACATGGCATAATTTATTAAGATATGGGAGAGAGTTTGATGAAGGCTATTATATGATGGTGACCGGAACCCGTCTGGCAAGTGGCGCAGTGCTTTCCAACATTACGTTTTTTACGATAGAACCGGGTAAGACAACGACAGTTGATCTTGTGATGCGTGAAAGCAAAGATCAGGTACAGGTGATCGGCAATTTTAATTCAGAAGCGATCTATCGGCCGGTCGGTGACACCGGGCTGCAAAGTATTTTGCAAACCTGCGGTCGTGGCTATTTTGTGGTGGCTGTTCTCGGGGCAGGGCAGGAACCTACCAATCATGCGTTAAGAGACATAGCCGCTCTAGGCAATGATTTTGAACAGTGGGGGCGTAAGATGGTCTTTCTTTTCCCTTCGGAAGAACAATACAAGAAATTTAATGCTGACGAATTCAAGGGACTTCCGTCTACCATCACTTACGGTATTGATACTGATGACAGCATTCGGAAAGAAATTGTGGCAGCTATGAACTTGAATAATTCCATCCTGCCGGTCTTTATTATTGCCGACACATTTAATAGGATAGTCTTTGTTTCTCAAGGATATACAATCGGTTTAGGGGAACAATTGATGAAAGTTGTACATGGATTATAGGAAAGAGGCTGTATGAATAATCGTTAATTCTTGCTCTTAATATGCTTTTTTCGGAAAAGAATGATTACGTTTGCAACAAATTATGACTAAGTATATTTTTTGCATATTAGCATGCGCATTTCTGGTATTGGGATTTAGTAATGTTTCCGATAAAGATTTGCAGGGATTTCAGAAAGAAACTGAAATCCGGGTTAATGATATGCAATATAAAGTAGAGTCATGTTGTTGTGTCTCTTCTGCCGGCTTCGATAAGTCAAGTAAAAAAACGCATTCGCAGTTTGTTGATGAGACATCCAATTGTAAAGTCAGTGACTGCATTTTTGATAATATCTCTTTTCCGAGAAGCATTGTTCCTTTCAAGAACTTGAAGTTCAATACAAATACTGTGATTATACAGATATTGAGCTCTCTGAATGTTCAGCTTCCGGAGAATCGTTTGGGTCATACCGACCTTGATGTCAATTACACTAAATATTCGTGTAAGTATTACGTCTACACATTGGCGCATATTCTCATTTAGACAATATTCTTTTCTTTTGGTTGGGTGAGGTGTGTCTTATTCTGATACCTCTCTGCCACTCTTTCCTTTATTTTTATTATTATCTATTTTATTCATGTCAACATGGAAAACAAAGAATGTATTTCCTGTGACTTGGAACAAAAGACGGGTATTGATGTGTCTTATTGCTACCAGTGTGGCAAATGTACGGCCGGATGTGTGTTATCAGAGGAGATGGATTATGCTCCCAGCTATATTCTCCGGTTGTTGCAGACAAAAAATGCTCAAAATGACCGTCGCGTGTTAAGTTCCAATGCCATTTGGATTTGCTTGAATTGCGAAAACTGTATTGCCCGGTGTCCCAAAGAAATAAACATTCCTGAAGTGATGGACTATCTGCGTGAGAAATCCCGTCAAGAAGGATGCATTAGTAAAGAGTCACGCCCTGTTGTAGCTTTCCATTCCGCTTTTCTCGAATCAGTAAAAAGAACAGGAAGACTCTACGAGGTTGGATTGGTGGCAGGTTTTAAAGCCCGTACCTTACGTTTGACACAGGATTTGAATGTGGCTCCTGTTATGTTCGTCAAAGGGAAGCTCAACCTTCTTCCGGAACGGGTAAAAGATGAGAATATGATCAAAAAGATATTTGCACAAACCATTGAAAAGACTCAAAAGTAACTATGAGAATCGGTTTCTATCCGGGATGTTCGCTAAACGGAACTTCTCGTGAATATAATGAATCAGTCAAAGCACTGGCACAGGCGATGGGACTCGAACTGATCGAGTTGAAAGACTGGAACTGTTGCGGTGCAACGGCTGCTCACTCCATGAGCAAACAATTGTCTCTTGCCTTACCTACCCGTGTGTTGGCTTTGGCAGAACAACAGGGATTTCAAGAAATCGTTGTCCCCTGCGCTTCCTGTTACAATCGGTTGAGTGTGGCTCAATACGAATTAATGCACAATGAAGCATTGAAGGATGAAATACTGACTACAGTTGGAATGCGCTACCTCGGTCATGTGAAAATATTGAATGTCATCCAGATGATAGAGAAATATATGCTGGATGCATTAAAAGAGAAGATAGTACGTCCTTTTGCTCATCAAGTGGCTTGTTACTATGGCTGCTTGCTGGTGCGTCCCCATAAAATATTAAACTTCGACCGTTTGGAAGATCCGCAAAGCATGGACAAAATCATGTCTCTGATTGGTGCCACTCCTATTGACTGGGCTTTCAAAACGGAGTGTTGCGGTGCGGGCTTGTCCGTTTCTCGCACAGACCTTGTAGGACGTCTCTCGGGAAATATTCTGAAAGATGCTGACGACCGGGGAGCGGAAGCCGTGATTGTGGCTTGTCCGATGTGTCATTCTAATTTGGATATGCGTCGCCCTGCTATCAACCACTATCTGGCAAAACCTGTTACCATACCGGTTCTTTATATCACACAGGCTATCGGACTGGCTGTCGGACTGACTCCCAAGGAATTGGGACTGGGACGTCATTTTGTAGCTGTAAATTTGAAGGAGGCGGAAGTATGTCTAAAATAGGAGTTTTTATCTGCCATTGCGGTGAAAATATCAGTGCAACTGTCGACTGCGAAAAAGTGGCCGAGGCGGCAAAAGAAATGGAAGGCGTTGCCTATGCCATCGATTATAAATATATGTGTTCCGATCCGGGACAGACATTGATTAAGAACGCCATTAAAGAATATGGATTGGATGGCGTTGTCGTTGCTGCCTGTTCTCCGCGAATGCATGAACCTACCTTTCGGAGGGCATGTGCGGAAGCCGGATTGAATCCTTATCTGTGCGAGATAGCTAATATTCGTGAGCATTGCTCTTGGGTACATGAGAAAGGGGAGGCAACTACCCGTAAGGCTGTCGATATTGTCAAAAGTCTGGTTGAAAAAGTAAAGCGGAATCATCCTTTGGTCCCCATTCAGGTTCCTATCACCAAAAAAGCACTGGTGATTGGAGGAGGAATTGCCGGAATTCAGGCAAGTCTGGACATCGCCAATTGCGGACATCAGGTCATTCTGGTAGAGAAAGAACCGTCCATCGGCGGACATATGTCACAGCTTTCGGAAACTTTTCCTACATTAGACTGTTCGCAGTGTATTCTTACTCCCCGAATGGTGGAAGTAGCGCAGCATCCGAATATCACTCTTTATACGTATGCCGAACTGGAGCATGTGGAAGGCTTTATCGGTAATTTTAAAGCCAGTATACGCCTGAAAGCGAAGAGCATTGATGAGAAATTATGTACCGGTTGCGGACTTTGTACGACTAAATGTCCCAACAAGAAGATACCGAGCGAATTTAATGCCGGTTTGGGAATGCGTACAGCTATTTATGTTCCTTTTCCGCAAGCAGTGCCCAATAAACCGGTGATTGATAAAGAACATTGTACCCATTATCGCAATGGTAAATGCGGAGTTTGTGAAAAGCTATGTCCTACGGGGGCTATCCATTTCGGACAAGAGGACCGTATTATCACCGAAGAAGTCGGAGCAATTGTAGTGACTACGGGATTCAATGTATTGAATACCGACTTTTTCCCTGAATATGGATATGGAAAATACAAAGATGTCATTACCGGATTGCAGTTTGAGCGTCTGGCATCGGCTTCCGGTCCTACATTCGGAGAGATTCGCCGTCCGTCTGACGGACAGATTCCTCAAAAGATTGTATTTGTAGCCTGTGCCGGTTCCCGTGATCCGGCCAAAGGAATTCCTTATTGCTCTAAGATATGCTGTATGTACACTGCCAAACATGCGATGCTTTATCAGCACAAGGTACATGGTGGCGAATCGTACGTGTTCTACATGGATATTCGTGCCGGAGGAAAGAATTATGAAGAATTTGTGCGCCGTGCCATTGAAGAGGATGGAGTGAATTACGTCCGTGGTCGCGTCGCCCGCATATATGAGAAGAACGGTAAATTGATTGTTAAAGGAGTAGACACCCTGTTGGGAGCATCACCTGTCGAGATAGAAGCTGACATGGTAGTGCTTGCAACAGCGGGAGTCGCCAACAAGGGAGCGGAAGAACTGGCGCAGAAGATGCATATTTCCTATGACCCTTATCAGTTCTTTGCCGAATCTCACCCCAAACTGAAACCGGTGGAAACGAATACAGCCGGAATCTATCTGGCAGGAGCCTGTCAGGCACCGAAAGATATTCCCGAAACAGTGGGAATGGCTTCGGGAGCCGCTGTGAAAGTAGCAGGATTGTTTTCACAGGCAAATCTGGTTCGTGAGCCGTTGATAGCCGTTGTCAATCGTACTGCCCCTCCGTTATTCAGTACTTGCGTAGGATGTTTCATGTGTCAGACAGCTTGTCCTTATCAGGCTATCGAACGTGAAGAAATAAAAGACAGGAATGGGAATGTAATAAAGACAGTTGCTAAAGTAAATCCCGGACTTTGTCAGGGTTGTGGTACTTGTGTTGCTTTCTGCCGTTCCAAATCTATTGATATACAAGGATATTCCAATGAACAGGTCTATGCCGAAGTGATGGCATTGCTGAACCATTAAAAAGAGAGTAAGCTATGAACGAAAATAAGATCGAGAATAATCAGGAATTTGAACCGCGCATTGTAGCTTTTGTCTGTAATTGGTGCACGTATGCCGGGGCAGACCTGACAGGTACGAGCAGGTTGAAGTATGCGGCTAATGTAGAAATTGTCCGCTTCCCCTGTACAGGAAGAATTGACTTTATGTTACTGTTGAAAGCCTTTGCCGGAGGTGCTGATGGAATTATCGTTTCAGGTTGTCATCCGAATGACTGTCATTATACATCCGGAAACTTCCACGCACGTCGTCGTTGGATTGTATTCCGCGGACTGCTCGACTTCTTGGGTATTGATGTACGTCGTATCCGTTATTCATGGGTGTCGGCGGCGGAGGGAGCCAAGTGGGCTGATCTGGTGAATGAAACAGTTGCCGGAATCCGTGAACTGGGACCTTATCTGGAGTATCAGAAAGCTTCGGACTATTTGGAAAAGGAGGCTATCTATGAGTAAACTGACAGAAAAAGCAGTTGCTTTGTTACAAGAAGGAGAAGTGAATCTTGTGATAGGCTATGAAGAAGGAAATCACGGAACACGTCCTCTCTTTTGCCGGCAGGCAGAAAATGCCGACAGACTGATACTGGACGACCGTTGCACGAATAATATCGCAGTCTATCTGACAAAACGGGAATTAACAGGAACAGGCAAAGTGGCTATAACAGCTACGGTTCCGGCATTACGGACGATTGTTCAATTGGCATTCGAAAACCAGTTGAAAGAAGATAATCTTCTGGTACTGACCGTTGACGGACATGGAGAACTTATCCAGTTTAAAGGATTCGATGAAATAAAAACATATCTGGCAGATTTTCCCTTGACTATTAGTGAGGAGAATCTTCAACTGATTGATCGTCTGAAAAAGATGAGTCGTGAAGAGCGGTGGAAATACTGGATGGGGGAAATGTCGAAATGCATCAAATGTTATGCTTGCCGGGCTGCCTGTCCGTTGTGTTATTGCAGCTGGTGTATTGTGGAGGTCAATTGTCCGCAGTGGGTACAACCCTGGTCTGCTCCGCTGACAAATATGGAGTGGCAGATTAACCGCGTGATGCACATGGCAGGACGCTGTATCGGTTGTGGCGCTTGTAAGCAAGCTTGTCCGGTGGGGATTCCTCTTCATTTGATGACACAAAGTATGATGGAAGACATTCAGGACGAGTTCGGGGTTGCTCCCGGTGCTATCAATCCTGCGGGAAATGTACTTTCTACCTTCAAGGCAGAAGATAAAGAGAACTTTATACATTAAAAGAAAGTAATGGAAAATCTACATATCAGTAAAAGCAGTCTGCAAGAATGGTTTCACCAGATGGTGAAAAAGGAAATGCATATTTTTGCTCCTGTGCGTTCAGGAGATAAAGTAGACTTCAAAAGAGTGACTTCTTACGATGAGGTAGCGACGGACTATGTGCAGACTACTCAGTCGGCTAAACGCTTTGCGTTCCCGAAAACAGAAGTACTGTTCTCTTATCAGAAAGACGGGAAAGAAGCTACTTTGCAGGAAGCGGATATTAATGCAATTCCCGAAATGATTCTCTGGAAAATCCGTCCTTGTGATGCGGCAGGGTTTGCACCCCTTTCCGGTATTTTTAATTGGGATTATAAAGATAAACTATATAATGCCCGGCGGGAGAAAATGACATTAATCAGCTTCAGTTGTGCACAATGCGATGAATCATGTTTCTGTACTTCCGTTCACGGGGGGCCCGGTAATACTGCCGGCAGTGATATTCAGATTACGGAGTTGCCGGATCAGAGTGCATTGGTGGAAGTCTTGACAGCAAAAGGCAAAGCATTGGTTAAATTCTTTGTGAAAGAATATACACCTGCCGAAGAAATAGATAAGGAACAATATCTGGCATCCGTTCCCATTCGTTTCAATGTTGATAATGTACGGGAGAAGTTGGCGGGAGCATTCGACAGTCCTGTTTGGAAACAACAGTCCGAACGCTGTTTGGGATGTGGCGCATGCGCTTATGTTTGTCCAACCTGTGCCTGTTTTGATATTCAGGAAGATGCCAAAGGTTCGTCCGGCCATCGTGTCCGTTGTTGGGATTCTTGCGGCTTTTCGCTGTTTACCCTCCATACGTCCGGACATAATCCGCGTCCGACACAAAGCGCCCGTTGGCGTCAGCGCATTTTGCATAAGTTCTCCTATATGCCTGAACGGATACAGGAAACCGGTTGTACCGGATGCGGACGTTGTTCGCGTGCCTGCCCGGTAGATATGAATATACTTGAACACTTAATATCAATATCAAGCCATGAATGAGCAGTCGAATATATATCTTCCGCACCTGATGGTGATTGAGAAGATAACCCATGAAGCTCCGGGAGTGAAGACTTTCCGGTTAAGATTTAAAGACGAGAAGGAAGGAGAAGCCTTTCATTTCAAAGCCGGACAGTTTGGTGAATACTCTGCGTTTGGTGAAGGAGAGTCAACTTTCTGTATTGCTTCATCGCCTACTCGTAAAGGATATATCGAGTGTACATTCCGCCAGGCAGGACGGGTGACTACCGGACTTGCCAAACTGGAAGAAGGAGCTACCGTCGGTTTTCGCGGACCTTTCGGAAACACATTTCCGTTGGACGAGTGGAAAGGAAAGAATCTGTTGTTCGTTGCAGGTGGTATAGCACTTCCGCCGATGCGTTGCGTCATCTGGAATGCATTGGACAGGCGGGAAGATTTTAAAGATATAACGATTGTTTACGGAGCCAAGTCTGTTAACGACCTGGTATATAAAGAAGAGCTGAAAGAATGGGAAAAACGTCCGGATGTCAATCTGATAACTACGGTTGATCCCGGGGGGGAGACTCCCGACTGGACAGGAAAAGTCGGTTTTGTACCTTCGGTGCTTGAGGCTGCTGCACCTGCCAGTGCAGATACTGTGGCAATAGTTTGCGGACCTCCGGTGATGATAAAGTTCACTTTTCCTGTATTGGAGAAGTTAGGCTTTGCCGATGAGAATATTTATACCACCCTGGAGAACCGGATGAAATGTGGTGTTGGAAAATGTGGACGGTGTAATGTCGGGAAGTTGTATGTCTGTAAAGACGGTCCCGTATTTACCAAAGCCCAGTTGAATGATATACCTCCTGAATACTAATGATAAGGTGTTTAAGGATTAAAATATTGTGTTTTCCGTTGTGAAACGGGAGTTACGTCGTATAAAAACTAGGATATATACCGAAGTGATTTCAGGCAAATAATATCTGCCGATTGTTTTTATATGGTGATGAGGAATGCCCAGTGGGATTAACTTTCATGTGTGTCTAAATTTTATAATGGTTTCACCATTGGGCGCCTCTTCTTTATTTTGAATATGATTGTACAACCTAATTTTTATATTACTATGATTCATTTATTACTATCTACTCTTGCGATGATGGGGCTTACTTTCCTCATCGGTTTTTTTGTCGCTGCGGTCATCAAGTTGATTGCCTATGCGGCTGATTCATTTGATTTTTATAGTTCCCACCGTTTGGAGCTACTCCGGCTACGACGCTGGCGGCAGCATCGGCAGAAGGTGGAAAGATTAGTCCGGCAAATACCTATTGTAGATGAAGATGCTTTAGGAGATTCTCGTGAAGACTATAGTAGGGGGATTGACAGGAACTTTACTGGTTATCCCGGCTATTATCATGGAGTGAGTCCGGGAGCTTCGGAAAATAATCTGGTTAATTATTATTATTCGCAGGATACCCGTGAATTTTTTCTTCGGGAAGAAGAGCAGGTACATGCCAATAAGAAGAACTCAAAGAAACTGACTAACAACAAACAATGAAAGAAAACTAATTTATGGAAAATATAGATTTTGCTACCTTATTTCAAGGTATTGGTACAATGATGGCAAGCGGATGGGTGCTTGCTTCTGCAAGAGTTTTTCTGGTACTTCTCGGTCTGTTACTGATCTATTTGGGCTGGAAAGGTATCCTCGAACCTATGGTGATGATTCCGATGGGACTCGGAATGGTGGCTATCAACTGCGGAACACTGATGATGCCCGACGGCACACTGGGTAACCTCTTTCTCGATCCGATGCTTTCAGATACGGATCAATTAATGAATACCATGCAGATAGATTTCCTGCAACCTGTTTACACCCTGACGTTTAGTAATGGGCTCATAGCCTGCTTTGTCTTTATGGGTATCGGGGCGCTTCTGGATGTCGGATTCTTGCTTCAGAAACCATTTGCTAGTATATTCCTTGCTCTGTGTGCAGAACTGGGTACTTTCCTGACGGTTCCTATTGCTTCCGCTTTCGGCCTGACTCTCAAAGAAAGTGCATCAGTGGCGATGGTAGGTGGAGCAGACGGACCGATGGTCTTGTTTACTTCACTGGCATTGGCAAAGCATTTGTTTGTGCCTATTACGGTGGTTGCCTATCTTTATTTAGGATTGACATATGGAGGCTATCCTTACCTTGTGAAGCTGTTGGTTCCCAAACGTTTCCGTGCTATTAAGATGGTGACAAAGAAAGCTCCGAAGAATTACGATGCTAAAGTAAAACTGGCTTTCTCTGCTGTTCTTTGTGCTATTCTCTGTTTCTTATTCCCGGTAGCTTCTCCTTTGTTTTTCTCTTTGTTCCTGGGGGTTGCTGTTCGTGAGTCGGGTATGAAACACATCTATGATTTTGTGAGCGGTCCGTTGCTTTATGGATCGACTTTTATGTTGGGCGTGTTGCTGGGTGTACTTTGTGATGCACATCTGCTGCTCGATCCGAAGATATTGAAACTATTAGTATTAGGCATTGTAGCATTATTACTTTCCGGTATCGGAGGAATAATCGGAGGATATATCATGTATATTATTAAACGGGGTAATTACAATCCGGTCATCGGTATTGCAGCAGTTAGCTGTGTGCCGACTACCGCAAAGGTTGCACAAAAGATTGTAAGCAAAGATAATCCGGACTCATTCGTCTTGGGAGATGCCTTGGGAGCTAATATCTCGGGAGTAATTACTTCGGCTATTATTACAGGTATTTATATTACGGTGATTCCTTATTTATAAATAAAGGTATAGCAGTTTTTCTTGATACCGCTGGTGGTAATGCAAAACAGAAATGGTGAACAAAAGGCTTAAAGCTGTATGTTCACCATTTCTTAGTATATAGTAGAGAGGCGATCACTTACATTCCTTTATATAAAGCCTCCACTGTTTCTTTGACTCTTCGCACGGAAGTCACATTTCGTTCGTACTCGTTGATATGTACTGTTCCTCCCATTGAGACAACTTCATTTCTGAATTTCATTTCACTTTGAATACTTTCGCGTGCCGAGAAATGAAACTCATTGATTCCGGTTCCTGCCGCAATCCGTGCAATATTATTTTCATTTACTCCACAGCCGGCAAGTAACGTAATTCTTCCCGCAGCCAGTCCTTGCAATTCTTTTAAAAGACCGATACCTTGTTCAGCCGTAGGTTGCTGACCGGAAGTCAGAATACGGTTGCATCCCAGCTCGATGATCTCCTCCAATGCTTTTTGAGGATTACGACATACGTCGAATGCCCGGTGGAAGGTGACTGACAGCCCTTTAGAGGCTTCCATTAGAATCTGCATTGATGTTAAGTCTACTTCGCCGTCTGCTGTCAGGCAACCGAATACAACTCCGTCCGCTCCCAATTTTCGTGCGATTTCGATGTCTTTCAGCATTGTTCTGATTTCCATTTCCGAATAAAGAAAATCTCCTCCACGTGGCCGGATAATAACATGCAGGCGGGTATGAGCCAATACTTCTCTTGCAATGGCTATTTCACCATAGGAAGGGGTTGTCCCGCCTTCCGGTATTCCGGCACATAATTCCACGCGGTTGGCACCACCTTCCTGTGCAGCCAGACAGCTTTCCACTGAATTGGTACAAATCTCAATTTGATACTTTTCCATAGTCGTGTACTAAAAAAGGGCGAATTTCTTCGCCCTTATATGAATCTTCTTTTGAATAGTTGCTTTATTTAGCGAAACTAACCGCACGTGTTTCACGAATGACGGTAATCTTCACTTGTCCCGGATAAGTCATTTCATCCTGGATCTTCTTAGCGATTTCGCCTGACAAGCTTTCTGTCTGCTTGTCGTCAATCTTATCCGCACCAACGATCACGCGGAGTTCGCGCCCTGCCTGGATAGCATATGTCTTTGTTACACCCGGATAAGCCATTGCCAATTGTTCGAGATCGTTCAGACGCTTGATGTAAGCCTCTACGATTTCGCGACGTGCACCCGGACGTGCACCGGAGATGGCGTCACATACCTGTACGATAGGAGCCAGTAAGCTGGTCATTTCCGTCTCGTCGTGGTGAGCACCGATAGCGTTGCAGATATCCGGTTTTTCTTTGTATTTCTCGGCAAGTTTCATACCCAGCAATGCGTGCGGCAATTCCGGTTCTTCATCAGGCACTTTACCGATATCATGCAGCAAACCTGCACGTTTCGCTTTCTTCGGGTTCAATCCCAGTTCAGATGCCATCACAGCACAAAGATTGGCTGTTTCACGTGCATGCTGCAATAGGTTCTGACCATAAGAAGAACGATATTTCATCTTACCGATGATACGGATCAATTCAGGATGCAGACCGTGGATACCCAAGTCGATGGTTGTGCGTTTACCGGTTTCGATAATTTCTTCTTCCACCTGTTTGCGAACTTTAGCTACCACTTCCTCGATACGGGCCGGATGGATACGTCCGTCGGTCACAAGCTGATGCAGTGCCAAGCGGGCAATTTCACGGCGAACCGGGTCGAAAGCAGAAAGAACGATTGCTTCCGGAGTGTCGTCAACAACGATTTCAACGCCGGTAGCAGCTTCCAAAGCACGGATATTACGTCCTTCACGTCCGATAATACGTCCTTTGATTTCATCTGATTCAATATGGAATACCGTAACAGAGTTTTCGATGGCAGTTTCCGTAGCTACCCGTTGGATAGACTGGATAACGATCCGTTTCGCTTCTTTGCTGGCAGTTAACTTGGCATCATCCATAATGTCGTTGATGAATGATTGTGCTTGCGTTTTAGCTTCTTCTTTCAGTGATTCTACCAAACGTTCTTTAGCTTCCTCGGCAGACAATCCGGAGATTGCTTCCAGTTTCTCGATTTCCTGTTGTTGCAGTCTGTCGAGTTCATCTTTTTTCTTATCGACAATGACAAGTTGCGCTTCCAGATTCTCTTTTACAGCTTCGGCTTCCATCTTTTTGCGTTGGATTTCTTCCTGACGCTGGCTAAGAACCATTTCACGTTGTTTCAGTTTGTTTTCCGCCTGCTGAATCTTCTGATTCCGCAATGCTACCTCCTTTTCAAGATCTGCTTTTTTATTCAGGAATTTCTCCTTTACTTCAAGCAGCTTGTTTTTCTTAATTACTTCCGCTTCCGTCTCCGCTTCTTTCAGGACATTATCGTATTTGGATTTCAGTACATACCGGAATAGTATATATGAAAGGATTCCTCCTACGATGAAGCAGGCAATTGCTGTTGCTATTATTGCTATCATTCTACATTTAATTTAAGTATATAAATAAAAACGCACCGCCAAATATCAAAGCATATACTTTTGCTTGGATATTGTGCAGTGCGTGGTTGTTTTATCTCTTATCAGTGAATAGCCGGTCAGGATTCATTCCTCCTTAAAATAATCCTCCAGCAATTCTGTCAGTTCTTTTACCTTCTCCACATAGGGGCTGGTATCATTACGTTGCATCAATTGCAGTCTCTCTAACGAGAACTGATAGGCTACCATGGCAATAATTTTCTCCGGTTCCAGGTTCTTATAAACCTCCCGATACTTATTAAGCCTGATATTTACCTGCTTGGCGGCTTCCCGTACCATTTCTTCTTCCTCACGGTTGATGGTTAGCGGATAGTTTGAATCTGCTATCTGCAGGTTTATCTTTATTTTATCGTTCATACATCTTCTTCTTATTCATTCAACAAAGCGATGCATTTATCGACTTCACGCACTAATTTTGACAATCGCAGCTTCGTCTCTTTTACGTCGCTGCCGTTAAGGCTGATTGCCGTAGCTGTTTTTAGGTTTGTATAGCTGACTTCCAATTCATTGTATTGAGCTTGTACCTTCTCGTTTTTCAGCTTTTCATTATCGAGAAGCTTCTTCAACTCGGCATTTTCACGCTTTAGTTCATCGTGTAAATAAATCAAATGCCGGAGTTGCGTTTCAAAGGAATTCAATAACTTTTTTTCTTCTTCTGTCATCACTACACCAAAATTGTACACAAAAATACGATTAACTCTGATATTACAAAAACTTTTTATGAGAAAATGTTCTTTTTAGCCTAAATTAGCCATGAACGGAGGGGAAAGTAGAGTATTGCATAGGAAGTAAGTGCCGACTGCTTTTATAATATAAGGTATATATAAGTATGTGTTCATAATTAGTCTATATAATAATTTAGGCACGGATTACACGGATTAACGCGGTTGCTTCGCGGCAATGACAACACTAAAGACCGTGTAATCCGTGTTATCCGTGCCTGAAAAAATAGAGATTGATTGGTAATCTCTCTATTTACAGCTCAAACCGGCTCTTTTCCCAGCATTTTGAACAATTTTTGTCCTTTATTGATTTGTCATTTTCCTTCTTTGCTGATAAATACCAGTATGTTTGCGTACCGAACTGACGGGCTCAAATTATAAACATAAACATTTGTATTATCTAACCATGAAAAAGTATTATTTACTATCTCTTGTGGCAGCTTCTTTGATAGGAGCAACTTGTATTCAATGTACTTCTCCGAAACAAAAAAGTGGTGAGAATGCTCTTCCGCAGAAGAGTGAATTGTTTGCAAAATTACCGGATTGTTGTCCGACTCCGGATGGAATGGCTATCGCTCCTAATGGAGATTTGATTCTGGCCTGTCCGAATTTTGCAGATATCACGCAGCCTGCTTGTCTGATGCGCATCACTAAAAATGGCGAGATTGCGAAATGGATGGATGTTCCGGTGTTGGAAGAAACCGGCTGGGCTTCTCCGATGGGGATTGCCTTTAATGAAGAGGGTGATCTGTTTATTTGCGACAATCAGGGTTGGAGCGGAACAGAGAAAGCACAGAATAAAGGACGTGTTCTTCGTCTGAAGTTTGAAAACGACCAATTAAAGGAAACAATCACTGTGGCATCCGGTATGGAGCATCCTAACGGACTGCGTATCCGTAACGGGAAATTGTACGTCACCCAGAGTTCATTATCACAGATAAAAGATCCTTCGGGATTGTTGGTCAGCGGGGTATATTGCTTTGATATGAATGACCGTGATGTGGCAGTGACTAATACATTAGAAGATAAAAACCTTATTACCACCGTTATCACAAAGAACCCGGAAGTGCAATATGGACTGGATGGAATTGTTTTCAACGAAGCGGGCGACCTCTTTGTAGGGAACTTCGGTGATGGAGCTGTTCATCGCATAAAGATGGATGTGGAAGGGAATGTACTTAGTAATGATGTATGGGCGCAAGATACCACCCAGTTACGTACCACGGACGGAATGTGTATAGACGATAAAGGTAAAATCTGGGTAGCGGATTTCTCGGCAAATGCAGTTGCATGTATTGATAAAGACGGAAAAATTCAGCGTATTGCTCAAAGTCCTGACTGTGACGGAAGCGACGGAGGTTTGGATCAGCCGGGCGAACCTATCGTATGGAACGGACAGGTGATTGTATCTTGCTTCGACTTGGTGACCGGACCGGATAAGGTAAACACGAAACACGACAAGCCTTTCACACTGGCTAAGTTGTCTTTGGAATAAATAAACAACCCCGAACTACTATTATAAACCTAAAAAACACATTATCAATTATATGAAACAATATCTATCGACCTTTGCCGGCTCTGCTATCTGTGGCGGATTTGCATTTGGCATTTGGCCGGAACTTTGGAAGACATACGGTCTGATGGGAGGCTGGTTGGCAGCCACACTGATTATCGGCATTATGTGGTATATGAACCATTATCATGGAGCTATTCTGAATCCTCCGGGAAAAATATGGCTGGATCAGGGCTGGTGTATCGGTTCTGCCGGAATTGCCTGGGGAATTGTCCGCTTTCAAGGCGATATCACCAATTTCTTTTATGCAGTACCTACCTTAATCTGTTGTCTGATAGGAGGTGCCTTGGCAGGAATATTAGTATGGAAAATCCGTTCGTGCGATTGTGCCCGGAAGATAAATTAAGGAGGAAAGAACAATGAGCGAATGGTTACAGACTTATAATGAATTCTTCGGCATGTATCATGCCGGAATCATCACATCTATTTTCGGAGCTTTTGCCGTCACCTTTACCGTGTTGATGAGTTGGCCTAAATTAGTAAAGGACTTTGGTCCGATAGGTGGATTTATGGCGGCCGCCCTTATTATCGGTACTTTTTGGATAGTCAATCACAAACTGCCCGGATTTGGTTTTTCCACCGGACTCTTAAATGATGCTGAAGGTCTGCCGATGCAATTCAGTTTGATTCATCAGGGAAATCGCGGCAGTGCTCCCTGGGTAGATATGGGATGGGCGATTGCGATGGGCTTCATTCTGGCCGATGTACTTTGCGCACCGAAAGGCACGCGTGGGGGACTAATGAAAGAAGCATTTCCCCGTTGGCTGGTGATTATCCTGGGCGGTATCGTCGGTGGTATTTTCGTCGGACTTACCGGATACACGAATGCGGCACTCTGAATTAATTAACTGAAAAGAAGAAAGAATATATATGTATATATTAGCACATGACTTGGGTACCAGCGGTAATAAAGCAACCTTATTCGACGAATCGGGATTGTTGATTGCTTCACGTACAGCCGCATACCCTACAGATTACGCTTCCGGCAACTGGGCGGAACAGAATCCGTTCCATTGGTGGAAAGCGATTGTAGATACCACGCAGGCACTTCTCCAACTGGTATCTCCCAATGATATTGCCGGTGTGGCACTTAGCGGACAAATGATGGGTTGTCTTTGTGTGGATAAAAACGGTCACCCGCTTCGTCCTCATATGCTTTATTGCGACCAGCGTTCGCAGGAAGAAGAGACTATTCTTTCCGAAAAGATAGACCCGCTTCATTTCTATGAAATCACGGGACACCGGATCAGCGCTTCCTATTCTATTGAGAAACTGATGTGGGTAAAGAAGCACGAACCGGAAATCTTTGCACAGACAGCCAAGATATTGAATGCCAAGGATTATATCAACTTCCGCCTCTGCGGCACTCTAGCCACAGATCCCTCGGATGCTTCGGGTACCAATGCATACGACCTGAACCGTTGGCAATGGAGTGAAGAAATCATAGAAGCTGCCGGACTCGATCTTTCCTTATTCCCGGAAGTCCGTTCGTCTATTGACGTGATCGGTGAAGTGACCAACGAAGCTGCCCGTGAAACAGGACTGCTTGCCGGAACACCCGTAATCTGTGGTGGAGGCGATGGTAGTTGTGCCGGAGTAGGCGTCGGCTGTGTGGCTCCGGGTAGCGCATACAACTATCTGGGGTCTTCCTCTTGGGTAGCTCTGACAGTAGAAAAGCCGATTGTAGACGAACAACGCCGCACCATGAATTGGGCGCACGTAGTGCCGGGCATGCTGCATCCGTCGGGAACGATGCAGGCGGCAGGCTCTTCCTACAACTGGATGATTAACCAACTCTGCCAGCACGAGCAGGCATTGGCTGCTCAACTCGGACGTAGCGTGTTCGAACTGATTGACGAACAGATCCTTTCCTCTCCGATAGGAGCCAATAAACTCCTATTCTTACCTTATATGCTTGGTGAACGTACTCCCCGTTGGAATGTAGATGCCAAAGGAGCATTTATCGGTCTGACGCTGGGGCATACACATGGTGATATGCTACGTGCTGTGATGGAGGGAATTACTCTCAATTTGGGATTTATCGTCAATATCTTCCGCAAACACGTTCCCATCGACCAGGTGACGGTGATTGGAGGATGTGCGCAAAACCCTGTATGGCGTCAGATGATGGCAGACATTTATCAGGCGGAAATCCGTGTACCTAATTATCTGGAAGAGGCTACTTCGATGGGAGCAGCTATTCTGGCAGGTATCGGTGCGGGAGTCTTTAAAGACTTCTCTGTGATAGACCGCTTTGTCCGTATTGAACAGACCGTGCAGCCGATTCAGGAAAACGTGAAGAAGTATGAGACTTGGATGCCTGTTTTTGATAAAGCTTATCACGCCTTGTGCGATATGTATACTGAAATTGCAAAAACTGAATTATAATCTGTATAAAACCTAATAATCGAATGAAAACAGTAATAGTGCCGGCTCCTGGCAAAATAGAAATACGACAGGTGGAAACTCCTGTTATCAATGCTTATCAGGCATTGGTGAAAACGGAAATGGTCGCTTTGTGTAATGCGACTGACAGTAAACTGATAGCCGGAAAATTCCCCGGAGTGGATACTTATCCATTGGCTTTGGGGCATGAAAATGCCGGAATTGTAGTGGCTGTCGGTGAAAAAGTACGTAACTTTAAGGTAGGCGACCGTGCTATTGGCGGTCTTATTTCCGATTTTGGCGCGCAAGGTATCAATAGCGGCTGGGGTGGTTTCAGCGAATATGTGGTAGTGAACGACTTTGAGGTACTGAAAGAAGAGGGACTGGCTACCCCCGAACAGGGATGCTGGGACAGTTTTGAGATTCAGAACACAGTTCCTTCTCATGTGCAACCGGAAGAAGCGGTCATTTCTTGTACCTGGCGCGAAGTGTTGGGAGCTTTCAAGGATTTCAATCTGACTCCGGGGAAAAAGGTGATTGTAGTAGGCTCCGGTCCTGTAGGATTGAGCTTTGTGAAGTTGGGTAAATTGTTCGGTCTGGGACAGATTGACATTGTCGATATGCTTCCCGCTAAACTGGAAGTAGCCCGCCGGATGGGAGCAGACAACGGATATACACCCGCCGAAATCAGTACTCCGGAATTTATTGCTGCGGCTAATCGCTCTTATGATGCTGTCATTGATGCGGTAGGACTGGATGTAGTCGTAAATTCCGTATTACCATTGGTGAAGATGGGTGGAGATGTGTGTGTCTATGGCGTTATGACTAAGAATCCAACTTTCGACTTATCGAAAGCTCCTTATAACTTCGACCTGCACATGCATCAATGGCCTACCCGTTCCGAAGAAAAGGCGGCAATGACCACATTGGCACAATGGATTGAAGAGGGCAGACTTTCTGCATCCGACTTTATCACGCATCGCTTTGCGATAGAAGAAATAGAAGAAGCCTTTGTTGCCGTGAAGCGGGGTGAAGTATTGAAATGCGTATTGATTTTTTAAGAAACTGTATATTTATAATAACTTATTAAACGACTCAAAATAATGGAAAAGAAGAATATAAACGAAGTGATTGCAGAATTATCAGTAGAGCAGTTGGCAGGTATGATCGACCATACATTTCTGAAACCTTTCGGTGATGCATCACCTATTGAGAAACTTTGTGCGGAAGCCCGTCAGTATCAGTTTGCAATGGTAGCCATCAATCCTGCGGAAGTAGAAATTTGTGTGAAGTTGCTTGAAGGATCGGGAGTGCGTGTAGGAGCCGCTATCGGTTTTCCGTTGGGACAGAATACAGTGGAGTGCAAAGCATTTGAAACCCGTGATGCCATTGCCAAAGGTGCTACTGAAATAGATACAGTCATTAATGTTCGTGCTTTACAGAAAGGACAGACTGAAATTGTAAAGAAAGAGATTGAAGACATGGTTTCTATCTGCAAACCTGCCGGTGTGATCTGTAAAGTCATTCTTGAAACTTGTTATCTGACGGATGAAGAGAAAGAAACCGTATGTCGTATAGCTAAAGAAGCCGGAGTGGATTTTGTGAAAACCTCTACCGGATTTGGTACGGCAGGAGCAACGGTGCAGGATGTAGCATTGATGCGTCGTGTGGTAGGACCTACTATCGGAGTGAAAGCAGCAGGTGGTATTCGCGATCTGGATTCTGCGTTGGCATTGATTCAGGCGGGCGCTACCCGTATCGGTACATCAAGCGGTATTCAGATTATAGAATCCTATAAGGAACTGAAGAAAGGTTTGTAATCGTCCTCTTTTCAGGAAGGTAAATTTAAGGTAAATAAGAAGATAAAATGATAAGATCGAAATTAATGAAGCTGTTGAAGTGTGGGATGGCATGCTGTGTGTTCCTCTCCATCGTAGCATGGCAGACGAAAGACACTTCCCCTCAGCCTACCGACGCGAAAGGTTTTATCGTCGAGATTCAGAAGAAATACGCGGAAATTCAGGCGATAAAACAGAAAGGTAATCAGGAAGAAACAGAAAACAAGATAAAAGCCGTGCACCGGAGATTGAGGCGTGCCTATCCGGTCTATTACGATTGGTGGCTACAGGATGGAACAACGGGTGATGTAGACTGGTTTAACAAGAGTTTTAATCAGGAACTTTCCGTGCGTTTACAGAAGCTGAACATCAAAGCTGCCGTGATTAATACACCGGAAAGCATCGAATCGGCTTTCCTGTCTTATCTGAAAGCGTGTGAACAAAGACGTATCAAGCGTTTGGAAGCCTTCACTGCAGATAAACCGGAGATTGTTTTTACAAAGTACAGAACGTTGCGTCCCTCTTTCTTTGCTTATACCGAAGGAGTGTCGGATGCCCGTGCTGAATGCAACTACATTGCGGGCGGTGCGTTGGCGAAATTGAAGATGAATGGAATTTGGGCGGAAGTAGAAACCATGCTGACAGATGAAGAAGGAGTAGTGCGTGATCCGAATCTTCATTTTGATGGTCAGCATCTGCTTTTCTCCTGGAAGAAATCCCGCAAGGAAGACGACTTCCATCTGTATGAAATGGATTTAAAGACACGGGAAATCAAACAGTTGACTTTCGGAAAAGGACATGCCGACATTGAAGGCATTTACTTGCCGGATGACAATATCCTGTTCAACTCTACCCGTTGCGGAAGTACGGTAGACTGCTGGTTTACGGAAGTCAGCAATATGTATCTCTGCGACAGGGAGGGGCGTTATATGCGTCAGGTCGGTTTCGACCAGGTGCATACGGTAACACCGACTTTGTTGGATGATGGTCGGGTGGTCTATACTCGCTGGGATTACAATGACCGCGGCCAGATATGGGCGCAGCCTTTGTTCCAAATGAATCCCGATGGAACAGGACAGGCTGAATATTACGGAATGAATAGCTGGTTTCCGACAACGGTGGCACAGATTCGTCAGATTCCCGGTACTCGTAAGTTGATGGGAGTTTTTATGGGTCACCATACTCCTCAACATGGCAAACTGGGTATCATAGATCCTGAAGCCGGACGTGATGAGAATGAAGGTGTTATGTTCGTAGCTCCGGTACATAAGCCGGAACCGGAACGTATTGACGGTTATGGAAAGTTTACCGATCAGTTCCAGCATCCTTTTCCATTGAGCGAGACGGAATTTTTAATATCGTATACTCCGTTGGGTTATTACGTCGGACATCCGATGGAATTTGGTGTTTATTGGATGAATGCGGACGGAGAACGTGAATTACTCGTATCCGACGCACGCATATCCTGCAACCAGCCTGTGTTGGTCGCTCCCCGTAAACGTCCGTTCCGCCGTTCATCTTCGGTAGATTATACAAAGAATGAAGGCGTATATTATATGCAGAATATCTACGAGGGTAATGGATTGAAAGGTGTGAAACCAGGAACTATCAAACAGTTGCGTGTGGTGGAAATCCAGTTCCGTGCAGCAGGTGTAGGTGAAGTGAACGGTAATGATAAAGGTGGAGGAGCTATCATGAGTTCTCCGGTAGGAGTGGGCAATGCCGCCTGGGATGTGAAGAGAGTGTTGGGAGTGACGGAAGTATATCCTGACGGTTCCGCATTCTTTAAAGTTCCTGCACGCCGGCCGCTTTATTTCCAGGCATTGGACGAAAACGGGCGTGTAGTGCAAACAATGCGTAGTTGGTCTACTTTGCAGCCGAACGAAGTGCAGAGTTGTGTAGGATGCCACGAACATAAGAACACGGTTCCCGTAGCAGGGCATCCGGTATCTATGGCAATGGACAAAGGTGTCAAAGTATTGGCTCCGGAAGATGAGATGGGCGAACGCAATTTCAGTTACCTGAAAGAAATTCAACCTATCTGGGACAGACATTGTATCTCTTGTCACGATGGAGTGAAGCAACCGATGAGCCTGAAAGGTGAATTGAAGGTAATGGATAAACAAAGTAAAAGAAAATATACCGATTCTTATTTGAACCTGACGCATGCCACTAAGAAAAAAGACGAAGGAGCATGGCGAGGCAACGCACACCATCCGGAAGTAAACTGGATCAGCGCTTTGTCCGAACCTACGCTGTTGCCTCCTTATTTTGCAGGTTCCAACAAGAGCAATCTGATTAAACGTCTGGAAAGCGGACATGGAGGAACCAAACTGACTCCGCAGGAAATACGAAAAGTAGCTCTCTGGATTGACTTGCTTGTGCCCTTTATCGGAGACTACCGTGAAGCGAACAACTGGTCGCAAAAGGATCTCGACTTCTATAACTATTATGATAAGAAGCGGGAAGCAGCCCGTGCGGAAGATCAGGAGAATATTCGTCAATACATTCAATCCCTTCAAACTAAACAAGAGAAAAAATGAAAAAGAAGATATTGATACCTGTTGGTATGGCTGCCATATTTCTTTGTGCGTCTTGGCAAGAAGCGGAAACGACGGTTTCACCGGACCGTTTGTTTCTGGCAGACAATGGGAAATCCTTGTTTGTAACAAACAGGGCAGGTTGTGAACTCATCAAGATGTCGTCCGACGGACAGAAAATGGAAAAGAAAGTCTCTTTCTCGTCTCCTGTCAATGCCATGACGCAGGATGCGAATGGTAAACTCTGGGTAGTATGTGACGGAAACTACGGCACCATGTACGAACTGGATGGAAAGAAACTCTCCGTACAATCCAAAACAAAAAGCGGAGCTACTCCTTCGGACATTCTATATAATCCGTTGTCTAAATCTCTTTGGGTGACGCAGCGGTTCAACAACGAACTTTGGGAGATTGATCCGGCCACCCGTAAGGTGAAAACTAAAATAGCTGTCGGCCGCGAACCGGTGTCGATGGCTGCTTTTGCAGGTGATTCCTGTCTGCTGATAGCCAATAATCTGCCGGAAATGCCTTCTACGGCTTATCCGATTGCAGTACAGCTCGATATGGTAGATGTGCTTTCGAAAAAGGTTTCGGGACGTGTTATGTTGCCGAACGGTTCTACGGATGTGAAGTCGGTAGCGGTGGATAAGAATCATACTTTTGCGTATGTCACTCATTTAATCTCCCGCTATCAGTTGCCTACCAATCAGCTGGATAGAGGATGGATGGCTACAAATACATTATCCATCATTGATTTGAAGGCAAGAAAGTGGCTCACTTCCGTCATCTTGGACACTCCACAGAAAGGAGCAGCCAATCCGTGGTCGGTAATTGTTACCCCGGATGATAAGCAGATCATAGTAGCTGCTGCCGGTAGTCAGGAATTGGTGCGTATCGATCGCATTGCTTTGCATGAACGTCTTGGGAAAGCGAAACAAGGGGAAATGGTTACTCCTTCCATGAAAGCGTGGGGCAATATACCTAATGATGCGGGATTCTTGTATGGCATCCGTGACTTCATTCCTACACAGGGAAAAGGGCCGCGTTCGGTCGTAGCTACGGGAGGTAAAATTTATACTGCCAACTATTATACGTCGGAATTGGTGTCTATGGATTTGAACGGTAAGAATGTGCAGAAGCAGATTCTGGGTACTCCATTGGCATTCACTAAAGTTGGTAAGGGAGATATGTACTTCCATGATGCAACCATTTGTTTCCAGAACTGGCAAAGTTGTGCAACCTGTCATCCGAATGATGCACGCATGGACGGGCTTAACTGGGACTTGCTGAATGATGGCATGGGTAATCCGAAGAATACGAAAACACTCTTGCTTTCCCATCAGACTCCGCCTTGTATGGCGACCGGTATTCGTAAAAATGCCGAAGTAGCCGTTCGTTCGGGAGTGAAATATATCCTGTTTATGGAGGGAAATGATGAGATCTACGAATCTATCGACGAATATCTGAAATCTCTGAAGCCTCTGCCAAGCCCTTATCTTGAGAATGGTAAACTTTCTGCGAAAGCGAAAAGAGGAAAGAAGATATTTGGAGAAAACTGTGCGAGTTGCCACTCCGGAGAATACTATACGGATCTGAAGCAGTATAAAGTGGATTGGACTACCGGATCTGATAAAGGACTGGCTATGGACGTTCCTGCTCTGAACGAATGTTGGCGTACGGCTCCTTATCTGTATGACGGTCGTAGCTATTCGATGAAAGATATGTTAAAGGTACACGGACCTCATAAGCCTGTTTCTGATAAAGAACTGGAAGAGTTGGAGGAATACGTACTGTCTTTGTAGTGAACTTCATTGATGATTTTAGGCACGGATTACACGGATTTCACGGTTTAAAAGCTGTACTATCATTGGATTCAGAAAATAAAATCCGCGTAATCCGTGTAATCCGTGCCTGAAAAATCTTTTATATAAAACTATTTTTGAATTTATATTTATGACAAGAATATATGTTGTGATTCTGACATTTCTGTTCTCTGCATCCCTGTTGGCACAGACCCGGACGTTTGCAGGAACAGATTATTCACAGGGAATCGTCTTTGTGATGGAAAACAATCAGATTGTATGGCAGCACAAAGCTCCCGATTCTAATGATTTATGGGTATTGCCTAATGGCAATATCCTTTTCACCACTGGGCACGGGGTACTCGAAATGACCCGTCAGAACGATACAATCTTCCATTACGAGTCTAAAAGTCCGGTTTTTGCCTGTCAGCGGTTGAAGAACGGCAATACGTTTGTGGGCGAATGTACCACGGGACGTATGCTGGAAATCTCTCCTAAAGGTAAGATTGTGAAAGAAGTCTGCATCCTGCCGGAGGGAGTGAAAGAGAAAGGTTTTGCGTTTATGCGTAATGCACGTCGCTTGGATAACGGGCATTTTCTGGTAGCACATTACGGACCGCAATGTGTGACGGAATATGACACGAACGGCAAAGAGGTGTGGAAACTGGATGTTCCCGGCGGACCGCATTCTCTGACTCGTCTGCCCAACGGACATACGCTGATTGCCGTAGCAGATAAAGACCAGAATCCGAGAATTATCGAAGTAACGGCAGATGGAAAGACTGTTTGGGAATTATCGAATGCGGATATTCCCGGAAAACCGTTGAAGTTTCTGGGAGGTTTTCAGTATTTTTCTGACGGACGCATCCTGATAACGAACTGGACGGGACATGTGAATCCGAAAGAGAAAGTACACATGTTGTTGGTAGACCGTCAAAAGAAAGTGCTTTATTCTTTGGAGAATACTCCGGGGCTGAAGACGATGTCATCTGTCTATAGCATGGACGTTCCGGCAGGTGTTACCTCCTATCATTAATAAGTATCGTTCATCAGAAAAAACATTGAAATTTGCAGTATGAAGTATCATCGAATCACATGTAATTTGTATAAAACGACAGGAAACAGTTGGGAACAGATGGCGGAGGAATTACTTTCATCCGCTGTCCGCGAAGAGAGGGTGCTCCGTCTTGTACTCTTTACACGCTGTACGGATAATCAGGAATACAAGTTTCAGCGTTCCTTTCTGGAACAATGGGTGGAGCGGCATTTCGTTTCTCCCCGTCCGGTGGTTTCGCTGGTGGCTCAAAAGCCTTTGGTAGCAGACTTGGTATTGGAGGTACATTCGTTGGTGGAAATTACGGATGAGGCAGTCACCATAGAGGAACAAATCACTTCTTCCTCTGTCCGCTACCTGCGGATCATGACTCCTCACTATCGGGAAATAATAGTAGGGGGACTTTACGCAGATGATTTGAATCTTCCTGTTCGCGAACAATCGGAACAGGCTTTCAGAAAGGCAGAAGAAATCTTAAAGGCGGAACAGATGAATTTCGGCGACATTGTCCGTCAGTGGAATTATCTGGAAAATATCACGGATATTGCACATGGCAATCAGTGTTATCAGGATTTCAATGATGTGCGTACCCTGTTCTATGCTTCTTCGGAGTGGGAATCAGGTTATCCGGCGGCAACGGGGATTGGCACACAGCATGGCGGCGTTCTGATTGATTTCAATGCTGTCAGTGGAGAAGTGGATATTGCTCCTTTAGATAACGACTGGCAACGGGCTGCTCATGTCTATTCGGATGAGGTGTTGATTAGCCATCGGGCGGATGGGAAGAAGGGAACTCCTAAATTTGAAAGAGGAAAGTCGCTGTCCGACCGTCGGCAGGAGGTGATTTATATTTCCGGCACAGCTGCTATCCGTGGCGAGGAAAGTGTAACGACCGGAGATGTTCTCTCTCAAACGGAAATCACTCTTGAAAATATCCAGCATTTGATTGGCTTGGAAGAGGGTAGGGAGAAACTACCGGAACATTCCGGTAAGTTGGGGCTTCTTCGTGTATATCTCAAGAATGAAGAGGATGCGTCAGCTGTGAAAGCAGACTTGGATAAACTCTGTCCGGACATTCCTATCGTATATCTTTATGCGGATGTATGCAGAGAGGAATTGCTGGTAGAAATTGAAGGAATTGCTTATCTATAAAAGCCTCATTTATAAAAGCATTGTTTATTATAAAAGAAAAACAGATGAAATTGATTCGACTGATCGCTTCACCGGTATTGATGTACATATTAGCGGGACTTTATGCCCTGATATTGGCGGTAGCCACTTTAGTGGAAAACTCTTATGGTCCTGCCGTTGCCCGTGAATCTTTTTATTATGCCCCCTGGTTTATACTGTTGCAGTTGTTGCAGGCAGCTAATTTATTGGCTATGTTCCTTCAGGGAAGCTATTTTAAGAGAATTAGTAAAGGCGGTCTGATTTTTCATGGAGCTTTTCTTTTTATCTGGTTGGGGGCTGCTGTCACTCACTATGTAGGAGTGACGGGTATCATGCATATCCGTGAAGGGGAAACGGCAAATAGCATGATGAAAGAGGAAGGAACAGGGATGGAAAATGCTTCCCTGCCTTTCTCTGTAACTCTGGAAGATTTCCGGTTGCAGCGTTATCCGGGTTCCCATAGTCCGATGTCTTATGAAAGTGACCTGGTGATTAAGAGAGAAAATGAATCTCCTTTACAGGCAACCATACGAATGAATAAAGTGGTTGATGTGGATGGTTACCGTCTGTTTCAGTCTTCATTCGATTCTGACGAACAAGGCACTGTGTTATCTGTGAGCTATGACCGTCCCGGTATGCAGCTTACATATACGGGATATTTCCTTTTACTGGTAGGTTTTGTCTTGACATTGTTCAGTAAGAAATCCCGTTTCGGGCGGTTGCGTAAAGAATTGGGAGAAATGAAAAAGAATACCCCTTTCTGCTTATTGCTCTTTCTGACTGTATCCGGTATCTTCAATATGCAGGCATTGTCTGCACAACAACCGGTTGCCTCTTCACAACAATCTCTCCTCGTTTCGCAATTACCTTGTGTTTCTTCCTCACATGCCGAAAAGTTTGGCAGTCTGGTGGTGCTTAACCCTAACGGACGTCTCGAACCCGTCAACAGTTACACATCTGCCATTTTACGCAAATTGTATGGAGCCGATAAACTGAATGGCATTAATTCAGATCAATTCTTTTTGAATCTACTTTCTTTTCCCGATGAATGGGGAGCTTTTCCTTTTATCAAAGTTGATAATAAAGAACTTCTTCAACGCTTCGGCAGAGATGGCAAATACATCGCCTGGCAAGATGTATTTAATGCAGACGGTAACTATATCCTGACGAATGAACTGAACACAATTTACGCTAAACCGGCTACGGAGCGCAAACGATTGGACTCGGATTTATTAAAACTGGATGAATCGGTAAACATCGTATATCGCATCATGCAACACCAATTGTTACCGCTTTTTCCGGATGGAAACGATTTGCAGGGAAAATGGTATTCACCGGGTGATGACTTGAGCGCTTTTCATGGGAAAGATTCTCTATTTGTAACTAAAATCATGGACTGGTATATCTATGAGCTAGGAAATGGAGTTCGTTCCAACAACTGGAAGGAAGCAGACAAAGTAGTTGAAATGATGAATGTCTACCAACAAGCAAAGGCTAAAGTCCCCGCTATTGACAACCGGAAAGTGAAAGCCGAACTTCTCTATAATCAATTGGATTTATTTTTCTGGTGTCGTCTGGCTTACTTGATTTTGGGTGGTATCCTACTTTTCATTGCCTGCGGAGAGATTATTGCGGACTTTAAATGGGGAAGAAAAATTAGCAGTATTCTGATTGCTCTTCTGACAATCGCTTTTCTCACACATACGGCAGGTGTCTTGTTACGTTGGTATATTTGCGGACATGCCCCTTGGGCGAATGCTTACGAGTCGATGATATGTACTTCCTGGATGCTGGTAGGTAGCGGACTCCTGTTTGCCCGCCGATTCCGTATTCTTCCCGCATTGGCAGGACTATTGGGCGGAATCATGCTTTTTGTAGCAGGCCTTAATCACCTGAATCCGGAAATCACTCCTTTAGTCCCGGTACTTCAATCTTATTGGCTGATGTCTCATGTCGCTATCATTATGATCGGTTACGTCTTTTTTGCTCTTTGTGCGCTGACAGGGTTGTTTAATCTTGTATTGATGAGTTTACTTTCCGCCACCAACCGGGTGAAACTCTTGTTCCGCATCCGTGAACTGACGCTACTGAATGAAATGGCAATGATTCTCGGTCTGTTCTTTATGACTGCCGGAACATTTCTTGGAGCTATCTGGGCCAATGTCTCCTGGGGCAGATATTGGGGATGGGACCCTAAAGAAACCTGGGCATTGATTTCAATCGTTGTCTATGCATTGGTGCTTCATATCCGCTTTATTCCTCTCCTGAAAGGAAAGACTACCTGGTGTTTTAATCTGCTTTCCGTTGTTGCCGTCCTTTCGGTTATAATGACTTGGTTTGGGGTGAACTACTATTTGAGCGGTCTGCATTCTTATGGAAAAACCGAAGGAGGAGATTTCTTGTTGTGGATATGGGGATTGGGTGTATGCCTCGTACTTGTTCTGGCGTTGTTTGCCCGCAGACGTTTAAAGAAACTCTCTGCCACATTTTCGTCTTTCTTTTAAGTATTATACGGGGAGAAACAAAAATGTGGCAGATCATATAATCAATGACTTATCTCTGAAAATAGCCGAAAATAAGAGAAGTTTACAGGAAACATATACGGAGTTTCTGCTTTTTTCGGAAGGAAAACTGCATTTTATTGCCAATTATTTGAATTTCAGTATTTTGATTGTTCTATTGTCGTGTTTCCATCCTTTTTCTATTTCTGCATATTGTTCCAGTTCTTTGGTTGTGATCCCTCGTCCCGTATTCAGTCCCATCTTTTTATATACTTGTTTCAGCATACTTTTCACTTCCTGAACGGAAAGCTCCGAACCTATGGGAAAAGTACGTTGGATAGAGCTACGCATCTGCCCTGATTGTTTAATCGTATGCTCACTGCTTACATTCAATGCAGTCCGTAATTTATTCTCATTATAGTCAGATTCACGAATGAAATCTCCTCCAAATCGGCAGAAACAATCGTATATATACCTGTCATTGGTCGTAGTAAGCAGATTTCCCAGCATACGTTGGTAGCGTTTTTGTACTTTCTTGTCAGTAGTGCGGCTCATCTTCTCCATTTCTTCCAGCTTACGGACGATCAACTCTGCCCGTTTCTTTTTTGCCAGGCGATGCTGGATTGCCATACGTTCATTATCCGAAACCGGCATGAGACGTTCCTCATGAGAGAATATAAAATAATCAGTCTGTTGATAGGCACTGCAAAGCAGATCGGTGGACGTGTATAGTCGCTTCACTTGCTCTTTCTCATATAAATTTGCTATTAGAAACGGATCAGGTTTTCCATTCGCATCCAGATAGGGGAGATATGAATTTTCTCCGATAGCTTCCTGCAACAGAGTACATTCACCAATATTGGAGGTTTGTGCCAGTTGAGTTTTCCATCCGTTGAAGATATGGGAAGCGCCTTGTATCCAATTATCAATTTCATTGGTTGACATACATTCCAGATCCGGGCGGATGGAAGCGATATGTGTCACGGTATTTACTCCTCCTCGGAATCGTCCGATGATTTGAATGGCTTCGGTAGTAGGATCGATAACCGATTGGGTTGCGCCATGCAAATCACTGATGAGAATCACATGTGGCGGGTTTTTACATATGATATCCACCGCGGAGTAGAAACGTGAAGTGAAGAAGTTGTAACGTTCCAGTTCAGTAATCATCATTGATTTTTTGCGTCGGTTGCCTTTCCATAGTTTGTATTGTCCGTCTTCACTACAGAAAGTGCAGGCATTGTTCAATTCGGGAATCAATCGGTAGAAACTATCTATCGAATCAATACTGTTGCAGAAGATGCAGACCGTGCCGCGCTTCGCTTCAATCACCTCCTGCAAAGTTTCCAGAACATTGTTGGTGGTGATTAGTTTCAGCTTTTGACGATATTCGTAATCCGGCTGAATCAGTACCCGCATGAAACTGTCGAAGCGATTGTCTTTTTCGGGTACGATGGGAGTGGCCGAAATCAATGCCTTATGCTGAAAATGGAAAAAATCATTCATCGGTTCGCGGATAGAATCACGGTAATGCACGTCCTGCACTAGCTTTTCACATTCATCAAACAAGATGAAACACTCTGTATACATATCTATATTTACAGCCAGCATGGCTTCTTTGATTTTGGTGAAGCCTTCGGGAGTAGTCAACAGTTTGTAATGTTTGTCTTGGTTCTTCTCCAGAAAGTCTGTGATTTGCCGGACGCTGACTCCTTTATAGATAGCCAATGAGTTTTTGTGTACCTTTGCTTTAGACTCAATAACAGGTACGTTGGGCTCAATAATGATAGACTTTCGGGGTGCCGTCAATTCGCAGTGTGTAGCTCCCAATCCGGGAAGGAGTTTATTAATGATACAATTGGTCGGGATGAAGTCTTTGCCGGCACGTTTCAATGCATCCGCAAAGTATTCACCTTTTCGGATGGAGTAGATTCTATCGTATTCCATGTTGTTTTAGTATTTTCGTTTGTTGTGTCTTCCCGGATTATATTTCTCGAATCCGGCTGCTGTTATCGCTTTTTTCAAACGTTTTTCAGCTTTGAATACAACATTCTTCACCTCTATGGATTCTGCACGGTGGTTTTCACCTGGTTCTTTGTCTTCGCAGAAACTGCCGTTCAGAGAAAAACTGCCGAAATCATCCAGATTGACAATATTTCCATCTTTCAGAATGGCCTCTATTCCCTCCAGTACCATACTTAGATTTTTGTATGCGTCGCCTTTGGTGATATTGTTTTTGTCAGCTAAGTATTCAACAAAAGCTTTGGTATCCAAAGTGTCCCATGATAATAGTTGTACCCGTACATTCGTTTCTTTGTCGCCGGTAAAAGTATCCGCAAAACGAGTGGTTTTATAAAGTATGCTCATAAATCTAATTTCTTTTAGATGACTATTATGTATTGCAGTTGACAGGGCAGACGCATTAAAAATCATTATCCTGTAAAAGTTTTGATAAATATTTTTCATCCCACCCAGCTTTTAGCCTT
>NZ_JADMOU010000035.1:0-59672 GCF_015558905.1 Bacteroides sp. D55t1_190419_B8 | reverse complement strand
AAACTATTTTTTCTAATTATTTTTGAATACATTTGCTAAAGTGCTGATGCATAACGATGTTGTAGAACATATTTTTTTTGATAGGATTAGAAGGGCGTAGAAATAGACGAGGAAATGAGAGTAATACCAGATGCATTAGGAAAGCCTTAGAAGAGCTATGTTTTACGAGTGCTAAAGCTATGCTTTAGCACTCGTAAAGCGCCGCTTTAGCATTGCCAAATCACCGCATTGTTAATAACAAGCGGGGACAGTAGGGACACTTTTTCGAGGCACCATCACACACACGCGTACATATATATGCTCCCTGACTAGCTACATTGATAAACATTCCGCATTGGGTCAGGAGGGGTACATATCTTCCTTCACCTCATGGCAGCCACCAGCTACCATACCTATGTACAGACCAATTCTGCTCTCTACTTGTCAAAGAAGAAATTCTCATCAACATTCATACGATAACTAATGTCTACAGAAAGAAGGAACGGCAGAATATGCGTGACATGGGCAGTAGAAGTGTCCGCTCCGGCTTTACAGATAAGCCCTATTCCGTTAACGTCGATGTTTGCAGAATACCTGTGGATATTATTCCTCAAAATAAAGATCAGTCTATTTGCGGACATTTACAGGACTTCCGTGGTTCATAAGACGCTCACCAGTTCAGCCAGTCAGCTTCGGAGAAAAAAACAATGAGGTATTGCGGTTCACTACCCGGTAACACTCATTCTTCACCGCCATCCCCTTCTTCCCCCATCGTTTCATTATTTTCTACCTTATTATACGCGCGCATGTGTGTGTGTGAGAATATTATGCGGTGTCCCCACTGTCCCCTTTGTACCTGCTCCACTATTCATGACTTTATTTTTGCAAGGGTGGCTCCTGCGTGCGTTGGTATTTGGAAAACTCCCTCTCGCATTTACCAACCAGTCTCATTCCATCCGGCAGCGGAATACCATTGTAATGTTCGATAAAAATTATTCATTGCAGAACTATGCGTTCCATTAGGAATGTATGTAGAAAGTCCTTCTGCTTTTTCCATAGAAAACATATTCTTGGTTATTCCCGAATAATTTTTTGAGGTAGTCTTAGAATATATAACAGTCTCAACGAAGGATTGACGCCATAACTGATAATCTGTATTATCTTTTCCTCCCGTCAAAGTCTGAATTAAATTATCAAAATCATAATTGGCATGATTATTAAAATCATAAAGCAATATACCATTACGATCTACCACGCTTTCATCTTTGATATACTTAGGAATAATAGTTTTAGTAACCATAGCGAAATTATCTAAAGCAGTACTATTAATCACAGAAATAGCAACTCCACCTGTCCAGTTAGCATCACTCCATGGTATTTCACCTGTATAATATCTTTCATAATAATCAAAATAAGCATTTGCGATATTAATGGGTAAATTATTTTCAGTAAACATTTCCGGAACAACCGCACTATAAGGTGCTCCAGGCCCTGGTATTTCAGTAGGTGAACCAATAAAATATTCTGCACAATCGCGTAACTCATAAGCTACTTCAACAGCCTGCATAGAACACGAATCAAATAAGATAAATTTCAGAGGTTTAGGAAAAGAAGACAATAACACTTCATGAAAATCCGGGATATTCATTTGGGTTAGACGATAATATCCGATTGAGCGAGAGTTTGCATCTTTAGTAGCCGGCACCCATGAAGAACTATGAGATAGAAAAACAAAGCCATAACTATCTGCAGGGAAGTAACTAACTGTTTGAGAAATAACAGCAGACATCACATTCTTATCTAAAGGATTTTGCTCAGCATAAGTAAAAAGGGTATCTGCCACTACTTCACCATTCTGATTTTTTAATGAAATAAGATGGGGAACATCATCAACCATTTCGCTATAAACCACTAAGTTGCATTTGGAATAGTCAACCTCTTCCATCCCCTTTTTCATGTCTCTAAAATTATTTTTAAAGAGAGTAGACAGTTCGCTGTTCCCATTATCACCTACAATATATATCAACACAGTACGCCCCACCTGTTCACGTGGTTGAGGTGTAATAGGAGCTTCTTCATCATCGTGACAAGCTGCCATCAACATTGCAACACAGAACAAAAGGAATAATATTTTAATCTTTCTCATAATATTTTTTATTAATGACGAGGCAAAGGTAAAAAAATAAGAGATGCAAAACTGCATCTCTTATTATATTAACAATTCAACTATTGCTTATTACTCTTCCGGTTTCGTAAAATGGAATTTATCGGAATCAATCCGCGACACCGTCATTCTATTATTTTTCTTGTATTTATTCAGAATCTTCGTTGCTTCTTTCTCTAATTTCTTCTTGTTTTCCGAGAAGTAAATCATACATGTACTATTCTGCTGCAACTGATTATCCTCCAGATAATTCTTCAACTGATAACTATATAACTCACGGTGAGACAAGAAACCTTCCTTGCTGACCTTCGCACTATCTAATATCTGAATGTCCGTGAAATAGACTACTGTATCCGTAAATGAAGCAGAAATTCCAAAAGCATAAACTGGTTTAGAGTGGTCTTTTTTCAAGGAAAAAGCGGAGCACATGGTAAACACAAGTGCAATTGCAAATAGTATTTTTACGTATTTCATATCATATAATTTTTAACCTTGCAAAGGTAACAAAAAAGAGGAGATTACCTCTATTTATCTCAAATAAATAGCATTTCTTAGTCATAGACCCATAGCAGGACTGGTTTCTTTTCCGCTTTGAGCAACCCGTCAACTTTCCTCATCACTTCATCAGATATTACAGGACACCCCTGACTGATTCCTAACGGAAGATGCAAAGGATATACCTCTGTTTCCGGCAATGGAGTATAAGAATGCAACACGATATACCGCTTGAAAGCATTATTATTCGTCGCTTCCAATCCATGTAATTTATAATGAATATTGATTCCCCACTTGCTATACGACCGGATACCCACCTTGTATTTCCCCAACGAAGAGCAATAGCTACCTTCCACATTGCTGAATACAGGTTTGGACACAGTGCTATTTTTCCCATATCCATGAGCACAGAGACTGGCATATTTCACGGAATCTCCCTTGAAGTCCCATACAAAGAAACGCCTCTTACCAGAATGAATACTGAAATCTACCAGAAAGCAATAATTCGTATTATATCCGTTCTTATCACAATAAGCCTTTCCCGCCTGTGCTTTCTCCCGCAAACGCTGCTCTACTTTAGCAGGCACCGAATCAGAAGAGGATGCCGCACATTTTGCATATGCCACCATCCCAGCTCCCAAAGCAATAAGAACCAATGATATTAAAACTGACCTTTTCATTAAACTCGCATAGTATAAGATTGAATTATAGAATGGGGCTTATGTAAAAAGTCGCATAAGTACATTCTTCTATATGAAAAGTGCGACTTATGCGACTCAAATTCTTTTTTCTTTCAGAAACTGATATTCCTTACTTATCCCAAGTAAGATTTGAGCAATTTACTACGATTACTTTGTCTAAGTCTTCTAATTGCTTTTTCTTTAATCTGACGAACGCGCTCACGTGTGAGGCCAAATTTATCGCCGATTTCTTCCAATGTCATTTCTTGCTGTCCGATACCGAAAAACATCTGAATGATTTCTTTTTCTCTATCGGTTAACGTAGAAAGAGCTCTATCAATTTCCCTCGCAAGAGACTCATTAACCAGAGAGCGGTCCGCCATTGGCGAATCATCGTTAACCAACACATCCAACAGGCTGTTGTCCTCCCCTTCCACAAAAGGCGCATCCACCGAAATATGACGGCCGGATACCTTCAGCGTATCAGAGATTTTATCAACCGGAATTTCCAGTTCGTCTGCCAACTCCTCGGGAGACGGGCGCCGCTCGTTTTCCTGTTCAAACTTCGAGAAGGCTTTGCTGATCTTATTCAGCGAACCTACCTGATTCAACGGGAGACGAACAATACGCGACTGCTCTGCCAATGCTTGCAGAATAGACTGGCGAATCCACCATACAGCGTAGCTAATGAACTTAAATCCACGTGTTTCATCAAATTTCTCGGCAGCCTTAATCAGTCCTAAATTGCCTTCATTAATCAAGTCAGGCAAACTCAAACCTTGGTTTTGGTACTGTTTAGCCACAGATACGACGAAACGAAGATTGGCACGTGTCAATTTTTCCAATGCTACACGGTCACCCTTACGAATGCGTTGAGCGAGTTCCACTTCTTCCTCGACAGTAATCAGGTCTTCACGGCCGATTTCCTGCAAATACTTATCAAGAGAAGCGCTCTCTCTGTTAGTGATACTTTTGGTAATCTTTAGTTGTCTCATTCTTTAAAAACAGATTTGGAGTGCAAAGTTACGACAAATAATTTGTTAACATACAAAATTAAGTAACTTTTACACTATATTTTTCATCTAATAAAACAAAAAGAGATGCCGACAAGTTGATTGGCGGCATCCTTTTTCTATTTCATTAGCTTATCCTGTGATCTTCTTACCTTATTTTATATATTACTCTTGAGTCAGATCGACAGCGAAATATCCGCGTTTACCTGATGGGAACACACCAGTCAGGAACAATACCTGGTTCGGAGACTTAACAGCAGCTTTCATCACTTCTTCCAGATCGCTGACTTTGCGCATCGGCTGGTCATTAGCTTTCAGGATAATGAAGCCTTTACGAACTCCCGCATCCGACATCTTACCGGAGGAAACTCCTGTCACTTGCAGACCGTAGCCCAGATTCAATTGCTTCTTCAAGTCATCCGGCAACTCTTTGAAAGCAGCTCCCAGGATTTCCATACCTGCATCCTTCACAATCTTGGTAGTACCTTGCTCGTTCTTCAACGTTACTTCAACGGTCTTTTCCTTCTTATCGCGCATCAGTTTCACTTTCACCTTATCACCCGGACGATGTTTAGCAAGTGCTTCCTGCAAGTCAGCCATATTAGAGACTTTCTTATTATCCACACCGATAATTACGTCATCGACTTTGATATCAGCTCCTGCAGCAGAACCATTCTCTACGATTTCAGACACCCATACTCCTTCTACAACACCCAGTTCTTTAGCTTTATCTGCCAGTGTCTTACCGGATTTGTCAATCGGTTGACGGTCGTCCATCAAACTGCTACCGATAGAGCCACCACGAATACCGAGCAATGCACGTTGTACTGTTCCGTATTGTTTCAGGTCGGCAATTACTTTCGTCATAATGCTGGTCGGGATAGCAAAACCGTATCCTGCATAAGCACCTGTCGGAGAAGAAAGCACTGAATTGATACCAACCAATTCACCTTTGGCATTTACCAGTGCACCACCACTGTTACCCTGGTTGATGGCAGCATCCGTCTGGATGAATGATTCTATACCACCATTATATACTCCCAGAGAACGGGCTTTTGCACTTACGATACCGGCAGTTACAGTAGAGTTCAAATTGAACGGGTTACCTACTGCCAATACCCACTCTCCTACTTTCAACGCTTCGGAGTCTCCCACCGGAATAGTCGGAAAATCATCACCCTCAATTTTCACCAGCGCAAGGTCGGTGCTAGGGTCAGTACCAATCACGCGTCCTTTAAATTCACGGTTATCATTCAGTTTCACACTGATTTCATCCGCACCTTCAATCACGTGATTGTTCGTTACGATATATCCATCCTTCGAGATGATTACTCCCGAACCAAAACCTACACGAGGTTGAGACTGTACCTGACGTTGCTGTCCGCGTCCATCACCAAAAAAGAAATCGAAAATGTCCGGCGCTTGCTGAACAGTTCTTGTTTTAGCTTCTTGAGTAGACCTTATATGTACGACAGCATGAAGCGAATTCTCAGCAGCCTGGGTCAAATCAACAGGTTGGGCGTTCACAGCATCAAAAGCAGCCAATTTTACATTGGGATTCTGCTTGAACATCTCATTGAAAGACGTCTCTTTGGCAGCTTCGTTAGATTGCAACAGTTTGTAAGTTGTCAATCCTGCAACTCCTGAGCTAAGAAGAACGATTGCTCCTACTCCCAGAATGTTCTTTGTTGTTTGTTTCATGATTTATAATTCTTTAAAATGTTAATATTCGACATTGTTTTAACTTTTACGACGTTAAAATAATAACAAATATCGTTCACTTATTCTACTTGTCACTCTTTTTTGTCCACTTTTAACAGAGAATATTTGGAGCTTAACAGCGGTTAACGACAACACCTGACAAATTTACATTCGTTGTATGTCAGATGGCTTTAACACTCTGACATTCATTCAGTAAAGTCAGATTTTCATGACACCGATTCCGGGTAAGTCATTCAGGGTGATCTTTCCTTTCACCACTTCCACCCCTTTAAAACGATCATTAGAGATAAGCAGGTTGCCATCCAGATCGGCAAAATCAACTAATGGCGAAAACTGTGAAGCTGCAGAAATAGCACAGGAAGTCTCTGTCATACAGCCCACCATCACACGCATGCCGAGTGCATGAGCCAATGTCACCATCTTCCATGCTTCACGCATACCGGTACACTTCATCAGCTTTATATTGATTCCCGTGAAAGCACCTTTCAAAGCGGCTACATCTCCCAAACGCTGCAAGGATTCATCCGCAAATATCGGTAGCGGGCTCTGTTGCGTTATCCAGGCAATATCCTCTAGCTTCTCCTTAGGCATGGGCTGTTCTATCATCACAACGCCTTTTTCTTTCAACCAATGAATCATATCGAGCGCATATTGGCGGTCTGTCCATCCTTGATTGGCATCTATTGCTATCGGAAGGTCTGTTACCGAACGAATGGTTTCAATCATCTCCTTATCATTATCCCGTCCCAGTTTCACCTTTAATATATTAAACTGATCGGCACACTCTTTTGTTTTCGCCCGTACCACATCCGGCGTATCGATACCTATCGTAAAGGTAGTGGAAGGTGTCTTTTCTTTGTTCAATCCCCATATCTTATACCAGGGAGCGCCCAACAGTTTCCCTACCAGATCATGAAGGGCGATATCTACCGCAGCTTTCGCTGCCGTATCCTTTGGTGAGAGGCTGTCAACGTATGACAAAATGTCATCTAGCTGAAAAGGATCACTAAACTGTTCCAGATTCACTTTCCCCAGGAAATTCATCACAGACTCTACTGTTTCTCCCAAATAAGGAGGCATAGAGGCTTCTCCGTACCCCGTCACGCCTTCATATTCTATTTCTACCTGCACATCGGGAGTTGTTGTACGCGAATAAGTGGCAACTGTAAACACGTGCCTCAACTTCAGTTCATAAGGAAAAAAAGTCATTTTCATCTTCCCTCCCAAACCGAGCTTATTTATATGAATGGTAGAAAGCGACGATTCTCCGGCTAATGCCTGACGGACTACTAACCCCGAACCAAAAGCAGCCAAAGCTGCCGTTTTCAAAAAATCTCTCCTGTTCTGCATTCTTTTATTTATAAAAGGGGTTCTTATTTGTGGTATTCATTCCTTTCTCCTTATTTATATAAGGTAAGAAACGGACAGCAAAAAGTAAACGCTTCGTGTTAAATTCATCATAGTTTTGATCCGCAGGATTCATGCTGCTGACGTGCACATCTCCCAACGCGTGGATAAACTGCTTGTTTCCGAGGTAAATGCCGACGTGAGAAATACTTTCTTTACGTTCCGCAGTCGCTTTCCGGCCGAAAAACACCAGATCCCCCCGTTTGACATTAGAGAAGTCAGGGGCAATATCGATATGTTCGCCCACATAGGCCTGCTGAGAGGCATCTCTAGGGATAATAATGTCATGCATAAAAAGTACGGTTCGTACCAGTCCGCTACAATCCACTCCCTTGGAAGAGGTTCCTGCCCAAAGATAAGGAATTCCTATCATTGAGTAAGCGGTTTCAATGATGCTTTCAACATCTTGTTTCAGTGAAGCACGCCATTTTGTTTCCGGTTGGGAAATGGATTTCAAAAGATATGCTTTCCGACCGTCGGGATAAGATACTTGATAGAAATGTCCTTTGCTCCCCTCCCACTTCAAACGATTGCCCGCAACAACATCGGATACGGGTTGGGAACTCTCATCCGGCTTTTCATACGCAAATCCGTAGTGCGAGGTAACCACTATCTTTTCCGCCCGGTTCCATTCATCATACCGTTCTTTCGACATGGGGGTAATCACCATCCGGTGCACCCATCCGGTATAATCATCCGGTGTTTGTATCTCGTACCAACCGTTATACTGAAGTACCTTGACCGGCATTCCCAACAATGCCTGCGTACTCATACCGGAAGTAAATTTGCCTTCCTCGCGCAAATTGCAAACTGAAATATGTACTACCCCATAAGCCGAATCGGCAGGCATGGGGCGTATTTCCTGTGCTTTCAGACTAGCTGCCGTCATCGCCAGGAAACAATAGAAAAGGAGGATATTCTTCTTCATTAAAATCCATTTTAATGATAGCAAAGTTAGAAATTATTTCTATTTGTGACACTTTCTTTGGCTAAAACAAAATAAATGACGTATTTTTGCAGTCTAAAGCAGTTGGCCGGTCTGTCGCGTGCATGTTTCGTGCAGGAGGAAAGTCCGGGCAACATAGAGCATCCTACTTCCTAACAGAAAGCTGTCCGCGAGGGTAGAGTAACGTAGAAGAAAATAACCGCCGCTCCTTTCGGGGAGAGGTAAGGGTGAGAAGGTGGGGTAAGAGCCCACCAGTCGCATGGCGACATGCGGGCTGTACGTCTTAGGAGTTGTAAGGTCATGTAAACCGGCGTTATGAGAGTTGCTCGCTCCATGTCGGAGGGTAGACCGCTAAAGTGTCGTGGTGACACGCCACTCAGATAAATGACAGGCACCTGATATAATTAAAGATTAATAATCGGAAATTATATGGGGTACAGAACTCGGCTTATAGGCTGACTGCTTTTTCTTTTAATTATCCATTTAATTACAAATGACTAATGGATGAGGATCGACTGTTCGAGCAAGGCTGTTGTAATCAGTAATTAGTTGCTTGCAATTAGTAATCAGCGAAGAACCATGAAGAAGAAAATCACCGATATATGGAAGTTTCTTACGTATGACATCTGGCGCATTACGGAAGACGAAGTGACCCGGACCAAGTTCTCACTCTACAATATTATAAAGACCGTCTATCTTTGCATCAACCGGTTTACCAAAGACCAAATGGCCAATAAGGCTTCTGCACTGACATATAGCACATTGCTTGCCATTGTACCGATACTTGCCATTCTGTTTGCCGTAGCACGCGGTTTCGGATTTGACAACCTGATGGAACATCAGTTCCGCAACGGCTTCGGAGGGAATATAGAAACAACGGAGGCCATTCTCTCATTTGTCAATTCCTATCTTTCACAGACTAAAGGAGGTATTTTCATTGGAGTCGGTTTGGTGATGTTGTTATGGACGGTTATCAATCTGGTCAGTAATATTGAAATCACCTTCAACCGTATCTGGGAAGTGAAAAAAGCACGATCCATGTATCGCAAGATTACGGACTATTTCTCCATGTTCCTGCTGATGCCGATTCTGATCGTGGTATCCGGAGGACTTTCCCTGTTTATGAGCACCATTCTCAAACAGATGGATGATTTCGTTCTGCTCGCTCCTGTCATGAAATTCATGATACGGCTTATTCCTTTCGTCCTGACATGGCTGATGTTCACCGGGTTGTATATCTTTATGCCGAATACGAAAGTGAAATTCAAGCATGCACTCATTGCAGGTATTCTGGCAGGGTCCGCTTATCAGGCTTTTCAGTTTCTGTACATCAACAGCCAGTTGTGGGTGTCAAAGTACAATGCCATTTATGGTAGTTTTGCCGCACTCCCCCTATTTCTGCTTTGGTTGCAGATATCCTGGACAATCTGTTTGTTTGGAGCCGAACTGACGTATGCCGGACAAAATATCCGCAGCTTCAGCTTTGACCAGGACACCCGTAACATCAGCAGACGATACCGGGATTTTATATCCATCCTGATTATGTCACTCATAGCCAAACGATTCGAAAAGAACAAACCGCCCTATACGGCTGCAGAAATATCGGAAGAACACCAGATTCCTATCCGGCTGACAAACCAGGTACTTTATCAGTTACAGGAAATAGAATTGATTCACGAGGTGGTTACCGACGAAAAAAGTGAAGAAATCGGTTACCAGCCTTCAATGGATATCAATCAATTGAATGTGGCTGTCCTGCTAGACCGTTTGGACACATACGGCTCCGAGAATTTCAAAATTGACAAAGACGAAGAATTCAACGACGAATGGAAGGTGCTGACCGAATCCAGAGAAGAATACTATAAAAAAGCAAGTAAAGTATTACTGAAGGATTTGTAGGAAGGACAAACCTTAAATCGCGAAAATAAACTTAACACAATTAGATTAGAAAAAATGAAAAAGCTACTGCTAAGTGCATTTGTCATCTGTCTAGCAGGGACAAGCATTGCACAAGAATCTCCTTTATGGATGCGCCACTGCGCTCTTTCGCCAGACGGAACCACCATTGCATTCACCTACAAAGGAGACATCTACACGGTACCGTCAACCGGCGGACGTGCCACACAAATCACTACCAATCCGGCTTTTGATACGGAACCGGTGTGGAGTCCCGACAGCAAACAGATTGCCTTTGCATCGGACCGAATGGGAAGTCTCGACGTTTTCGTCGTATCCAGTGAAGGAGGAACGCCCCAGCGACTGACCACTCATTCGGGCAGTGAGAAACCCGTTGCCTACAAAGATAGCAAACACATTTTATTCACAGCCAACATTGCTCCCTCTGCCGAAGATGCCGGATTTCCTTCCGGTCAGTTCCAGCAAGTATACGAAGTGCCCGTGACGGGAGGACGCCCCACTATGTTCTCATCCATGCCAATGGAATGCATCTCTATCAATAAGGAGGGAGTGATGCTCTATCAAGATAAGAAAGGATACGAAGACTATTGGCGTAAACATCAGGTATCCCCTATTGCCCGCGACATCTGGACATACACTCCCGGAAAAGCCCCTATTTATCAAAAACAAACAACCTTCGGAGGTGAAGACCGTGAACCGGTATGGAGTCCTGATGGTCAATCATTCTATTATCTAAGTGAAGAGAAAGGTTCCTTCAATATATTCCAACGTACTCCCGGAGCCACTACTTCCCGACAAATCACTTTCCACACAAAGCATCCCGTACGCTTTCTAAGCATTTCAACTACAGGCACGCTTTGTTATGGTTATGACGGTGAGATTTATACACTTGTTCCGGGCAAACAACCCCAAAAGGTGAACATTAGTATTCTGGCAGACAAGAATGACAAAGATATTATCCGCCAAATCAAATCCAACGGAGCTACCGATATCGCTGTGTCTCCCAAAGGAAAAGAAGTTGCATTCATTATGCGCGGTGATGTTTACGTAACCTCCATTGACTACAAAACAACCAAACAAATCACCAACACACCCGATCAGGAACGTAACATCAGTTTCGCACCCGACGGACGCACACTCGTCTATTCTTCAGAACGCGATGGATTGTGGCAGCTTTACACTTCCACCATCGTACGCAAAGAGGAGAAACAATTCACCTATGCCACAGAATTGAAAGAAGAACGTTTGACAAACTCCAAAGTGGCTTCTTTCCAACCACAATTCAGTCCTGACGGTAAAGAGGTTGCTTTCCTCGAAAACCGTACCGCTATCCGTGTCATCAATCTGAAAAGCAAGGCTGTACGCACAGTGATGGATGCCAAATATCAATATTCTTATGCCGACGGTGACCAATGGTTCCAATGGAGCCCTGACAGCAAATGGATTCTATCAGACTTCATCGGCATAGGAGGCTGGAACAATAAAGACGTCGTTTTGCTGAAAGCCGACGGAAAAGGCGAAATGGTCAATCTTACCGAAAGCGGATACAGCGACAGCAACGCCAAATGGGTGTTGGGTGGAAAAGCGATGATATGGAACAGTGACCGTGCCGGATACCGTAGCCATGGTAGCTGGGGAAGTGAAGACGACACCTATATTATGTTTTTCGACGTCGATGCCTACAACCGCTTCCTGATGAGCAAAGAAGACATTGCCTTACTTGAAGAAGCGGAAAAGGCAGAGAAAGCAGAAAAAGAAAAAGCCAAGAAAGAAAAGGCAGAGAAGAAAGAAGATACTAAAGACAGTAAGAAGAAAACTGCCCAGAATGAGAATGCGAAAAAAGACAGTACAGAGGTAAAACCTCTTACATTCGATTTGGAAAATCGTTTTGACCGTATCGTTCGTCTAACTGTAAATTCTTCCCGCCTGGGTGACGCTGTCATGAGTCCGAAGGGTGATATTCTTTATTACCTGGCAGCTTTTGAAGGAGACTACGACCTTTGGGAGCATAAACTGAAAGAAAACACAACTAAAATATTATTAAAAGGAGTTGGCGGCGGCTCACTCATACCGGATAAAGAAGGAAAGAATATCTTTATGTGCACAGGCGGCCGATTGAAGAAAATAGAGATTGCCGGTAGCAAAATTACACCGATAGAATTTGAAGCATTCTTCGATTACCGCCCTTATGATGAACGTGCATACATCTTCGACCACGTTTGCCAGCAAGTAAATGACAAATTCTATATTGCCGACCTGCATGGAGTAGACTGGAAAGGATATAAAAAAGCATACGAACGCTTCTTGCCCCACATCAGTAACAATTATGACTTCACAGAAATGTTGAGTGAATTGCTCGGCGAACTGAACGGCTCCCATACCGGAGCCCGGTTTGCAGCAGGAGGCAGCGCAATGCCTACCGCTACTCTGGGAGTCTTTTACGATGAGTCATACAACGGTGCCGGGTTAAAGATCAAGGAAATCATGAAGCAAAGTCCTTTCACCCAGAAAAAGACAGAAGTGAAGGCAGGTTGCATCATTGAAAAAGTAGACGGCACAACGATTGAAGCCGGTGCTGATTACTTCCCGTTATTTGAAGGCAAAGTCGGACGCAAAGTAGTACTTACCGTATACGATCCTTCCACTAAAAAACGTTTTGAAGAAACTGTAAAGGCCATCAGCTATGGCACTCAAAGCGAGCTGCTTTACAAACGTTGGGTAGAGCGTTGCGCCAAGAAAGTTGAAGAGCTTTCCGGCGGACGCATTGCTTATGTACATATTAAAGGTATGGACAGCCCCAGCTTCCGCAAGATTTATTCCGAATTGCTCGGTCGTTATCGCAATAAAGAAGCCGTAGTGGTAGATACCCGCCATAATGGTGGTGGATGGCTGCACGATGATGTGGTCACCTTACTTAGCGGAAAGGAATATCAACGTTTCGTGCCACGCGGACAATATATTGGCAGCGATCCATTCAACAAATGGCTGAAAGCCTCATGCATGCTAACTTGTGAAGACAATTACAGCAATGCACATGGCACTCCTTACGTATATAAGACTCTAGGCATTGGTAAACTGATAGGCGCTCCGGTGGCAGGAACGATGACAGCCGTGTGGTGGGAGCGCCAGATAGATCCGTCTATTGTATTCGGTATCCCACAGGTAGGTTGCATGGATATGCAAGGCAACTATCTCGAAAATCAGACCTTGCAACCTGATATTCTAGTCTATAACGAACCGGCAGCCAGCCTGAAAGGAGAAGACGCGCAACTGAAAGCAGCAGTAGACTACCTATTAAAAGATTTGTCAAAAAAGAAATAAATACTGCATTATTGATGCCGCCGGAAAAGCGGCATCAATAATAAGTTAATTATCAACACCTTAGAAAATCCATTATTGGTTTTAAAGAAACAGGTCGTTCCTTTAAAACCAACGATGCTTTCTGTTATATGCTTATCCTAAAAGCCTAAGAATATAATTATTTTTCAATCAATAACGATTGTATGAAATCACCTTTTCTTTCGGCTTCCTCGTCTTCTTACGTTTTTCCTTTGCCGGATAGCCAATGACAATATCCAGCAATAAACGTTTCGAAGCAGGAATACCGGCAAGTTGTTTCATCTCTTTTTCATCGAACCAACCCAGAATACAAGAGCCCAATCCTTCGGCTTCAGCAGCCAGAGAAATATGAGCAGCCGCTATTCCAATGTCGATCAACGGGAAATGCTTACCTTTAACCTTTCCGCCAAGCAGGGAAGTGATATTAGCAGATTCTTCTACAACCAAAATATGCACGGGAGCATCTTTGGCAAACTTATTCATTCCCAAGCCAGCAGCAGCTTTCCCGGCTTTTTGAGCCAGTTCCTTGTCTGTGATGACCACAAACCTCCAAGGTTGTGCGTTGCAGGCCGAAGGCGCCAAACGTGCAGCTTCAAGCACCCGTTCCAACTTTTCCGGCTCCACCGGACGTTCCTTATCATACGAACGGTCACTTTGACGAGCCTGCACCAATTGAAGAAAATCAGTATATGCCATTTCCAATCCTCCGGTCACTTATTTATATTTCCTTATTTATATTGAATCATCCGGCTGATATACTTACCGATAATATCAAATTCGATATTTACCACACTGCCAATCTCAAATGTATGGAAGTTCGTATGCTCGTAAGTATAAGGAATGATAGCCACCTGGAAAGTATCATCCGTCGGATTACATACCGTCAGGCTAACGCCGTTCACAGTCACCGAACCCTTATCCACAGTGATATATCCGCGTTTCGCCATCTCCTTGTCAAACGCATACCGGAATGTAAAATACCAACTGCCTTCCGCATCCTTAATATCAATACAAGTGGCAGTCTGGTCCACATGCCCCTGAACGATATGTCCATCCAGCCGACCGTTCATCATCATGCTACGTTCAACGTTCACCTTATCCCCCACTTTCAACAAACCGAGGTTAGAACGCTCCAACGTTTCTTTCATGGCAGTCACCGTATACGTATCATCCGTCAGAGTCACCACCGTCAGGCATACACCATTGTGAGAAATACTTTGGTCAATTTTCAACTCATTCACAAACGAACACTTAAATGTAAAGTGTATATTCTCCTGGTCTTTCACCAGTGCTACCAAAGTAGCATATTCTTCTACGATTCCAGAAAACATAATTTTATTTACTATTTTACGATTTACTATTTACTATTTTACGATTGAAAATACTCTTTTAATGCAAGGGTCAAAGATACGAATTAGAAAGGAGCTTAAAAAATAAGAGCAAAAAAAAATAGGGCTTTTCACAAAGCCCCATTTTTCAGTTTTCAATAGGTATTAGTTTTTTTTTAAGGTAAAAAGATTGTTTTCAGGATAACGGTGCAAATATAGGCGGTTTTACCGATACTATCCAAATTATAAAACATGTCATATAACATCTTTTTGAAAATTCTTTGGATTTATTATCATTTGAAGCAAAAACTCCTGTAACTTGTCCGTTACAGGAGACAAATATAAGATAATTTTTTAAGGAGCCCTAATTTCTGTTTAAAAATCGGCAGAAAATTACTTTTCCGGGTAATTTTCATCCGTTTTTCCACGATGTTTTAACACTTTGGCATCAATGAAGAAAACAATCTCCTCGGCAATGTTGGTAATATGATCTCCCGAGCGTTCCAGTTTACGGAACACACTGACTAAATCTACGCAAGTATGTACAGCTTCCGGATGTTCGATAATATAGTCTGAAAGAATCCCTGTTGCATCCGCATTGATTTCATCCAGCAAATTATCCTTGGCAAACACTCCTGCCGCCAAATCATTACTCTCTTCATTCAAGGCACGTTTCGCCAGTTCCAGCATCGACAACACCTCTGCCTGCATTTCTGCCAGGCGAAGACGAGACAACAGTTCCGCATCTAATACCGGTTCTTTGCAACGAAGTACAAAACGGGCGATCCCTTCCGCAAAGTCACCTAAACGTTCCAAGTTCGTATTGATTTTCAACATAGCCAACACAAAACGAAGATCAATCGCCACCGGATTATACAATGCGATAATATCTTCCACATCACTATCTATCTTCAATTCGAAAGCATTCACCCTGCGCTCGCGAACCATCACCTGTTGAGCCAACTCCTTGTCAAGGGTCAACACAGCCTCTCCGGCACGGTCAAGCTGATTGTACACCAAGGTCCACATTTCATCAATTTCCTTCTTCAATAGGATGAGTTCCGATTCTATAAACTTTACCATAGTCTATTATATATAAATGATTAATATTCTGCTAATTAGATTTCAGAGATAAATTTTAAGCACGGATTACACGGATGACGCTGTTGCTTTAAACAAGCATATTTCTAAAAACCGTGAAATCCGTGTAATCCGTGCCTAATTCATTACCCGAAACGTCCCGTTATGTAATTCTGGGTAGCCTCCTTCTCCGGATTGGTGAATATCTTTTTCGTCTGATCGAATTCCACCATTTCTCCCATATAGAAAAACGCCGTCTTATCACTGACACGGGCTGCCTGCTGCATATTATGCGTAACGATTACAATCGTATAATCCTTCTTCAGTTCATGAATCAACTCCTCCACTTTCGCCGTAGAAATAGGATCGAGCGCAGAGGCAGGTTCATCCATCAGCAATACCGAAGGAGAGACAGCCATCGCACGGGCAATACAAAGACGCTGCTGCTGTCCGCCGGACAGTGCATAAGCCGATTCCTTCAACTTATCTTTCACCTCCTCCCAAAGAGCCGCTCCTTTCAACGTTTCCTCTACACGCTGGCGGATGAAAGCATTATCTTTTATTCCGTTCACACGAAGTCCGTAAGCCACATTCTCGAATATGCTTTTCGGGAAAGGATTGGGACGTTGGAACACCATTCCCACATTCTTGCGGAGTTCGTCCACTTCCACGCCTTTCGCATAGATATTATGTCCGTCGATACGGATTTCTCCCTCCAGGCGGGTAGCAGGAATCAAATCATTCATCCGGTTGAAAAGCCGGAGGAAAGTAGACTTACCGCAACCGGACGGTCCGATAAAAGCAACAACCGATTTTTCCTCAATCTGCATGCTGATGCCCTTCAATGCATGAAAGTCCCCATACCAGAAGTTCACATCACGCGTATCAATTTTCACTGTATCCATATACTAATTTAGTTCGTTTTTACTCTTTTCTCAAAATACTTTCTCAAGGCATTAGCCAGCAGATTCACCAACAGGATCATCATAATCAATACCAATGCCGTGCCATAAGCCAGCGGCAGTTGTGCCTCCATATCCGTTCCACTGGTGGAAATTACATACAAATGGTAAGGCAAGGCCATACACTGATCCAGAATGCCGGTAGGCAGTTGCGGCAGGAAGTATGCGGCACAAGTAAACAGAATCGGCGCCGTCTCTCCCGAAACACGTCCCAATGCGAGAATCAACCCTGTTATAATGTTCGGCATACCCATCGGCAGAATGACGCGTCCTATCGTCTGCAACTTCGTCGCTCCCAATGCCCGGCTACCTTCACGCATACTGTCAGGAATGGCTTTCAAGGCTTCCTCCGTTGTCCGGATAACCAAAGGTACGCAAAGCAAACCTAATGTCAAAGAGCCTGCCAGAATACTATCACCGAACCCCATATAATTGACAAACAGCGCCATACCGAACAATCCGAATACGATGGAAGGAATACCGCTCAAGTTATTGGTCATCACCCGGATAAAGCGTACCAACCTGCCTTTCGGCGCATACTCATTCATATAAATACCACTCATCACCCCTATCGGAAATGCAAACAGCGCACTTCCCACCATCAGATAGAAAGTACCTACAATAGCCGGCCAGATACCGCCACCCGTCATTCCGTCCGTAGGAGCCGAAGTGATGAAATCCCAACTGATAGTACCGATTCCCTTATAGATGATAAATCCCAGAATCGCAAACAATATCAATACAATGCAAAGACTCAACAACCGGAAAATTCCGAAAGCAAATTTCTGCGAACGGTGTTTAGCTTTATTATTACTCCGTATTTCCATCTTATTTACCACGTTTTAATCCTTTAGAAGAAATATATTCCACACTAAAGTTGATAATCAATGTAATGAAGAACAGTACGACACCCAACAGGAACAATGCCTGATAGTGCGGACCACCTGCAGGAGCCTCTCCCAGTTCGGCGGCAATCGTAGCCGGAATGGTACGCAAAGGCTCAAGAATAGTTGTCGGAATCACGGCCGCATTACCCGTCACCATCAATACCGCCATCGTCTCCCCGATAGCACGTCCGATGCCAAGTACCACACCGGATGTAATACCCGAAATAGAATAAGGAATCACTACCTTATATATAGTCTGCCATTGAGAAGCCCCCAATGCCAGGCTCGCTTCCCGCATTGCACGCGGACAGTTGCGCATCGCATCCTCCGTCACCGTTATGATAGTAGGCAATGCCATAATAGCCAGTACGATACTCCCTGCCAGGCCGCTCTCTCCTACTGGAAGATTAAAAAACTTCTGAATCAACGGAACAATGACAATCAACCCGAAAAAGCCATAGACCACCGAAGGAATACCGCTCAACAGTTCGATAATCGGTTTCAGCCAGTTCCGCACTTTCGGGTTTGCCACTTCAGACATATAGATAGAAACCGAAAGCCCGAACGGCAAAGCAAAAAGAATGGCGAACAAACTCACCCACAACGTACCGGTAATCAACGGCAGAAAGCCGAATTGAGCTGCCGGAGTGGCCGTAGGAAACCATTCGGCACCCACAAATACATCTTTCACGGAAATGGTGTTATCTTCTATGAAATGCACCGCGTCCGGATGAACAATAAACTTCTGCGGAACAAAAGCTACGATACCCGGTGTTTTCTCTACTAGTTCCGTAATCTTGTCGCCTGCATATTCATAAGCAGGTCCCAGCTCCTCTTCCGTATAATACTGCGTTATATCCTCCAAACGAAAAACCCGGATAGGGAGATCTTCCCCACCGAGCTCCTTCCAGTTTGTAATCTCCTCATCAAAAACATTTTTTATCTGTGCAGGGCTCAACACACTAACTTTGTTGCTCTTATTCAGCGCCAACACATATCCCTCTTCAATCACCTTGCTCTTGAACAGCCCGAAAGCTTCCGTGAAAAGGAAGAGTACAATCAGCAGAATAGTAATACTTGTCACGAAACCGCTACAAGTCAACATTCCTTCCACAATCCTTTCAAATACCTTTTTCATACCTACTATGATTTCTGATGCAAAGAAAGCGTCTCTTTATTAAGGAGGTGTGACTAATGTTTGAAGGAAATGTTTCAATCGTATTACATTTGTGTTACAAGCAATATTTCCATTCCGGATGAAATGGAAATGTAATATCCGATTGCTTAATTTGCAAAGTCAATAAAAAGAAGAAATATGAAAGTGAGAAGAAACTTATTAATCGCCCTTTCCTTACTCTCGCTCGGTGCCAACGCGCAACGTATAAAAGGTAGCGACACGGTACTACCTGTCGCACAACAGACAGCAGAGCGGTTTATGAACCAGCATCCGGATGCCCGTGTCACAGTAACCGGTGGCGGAACCGGTGTGGGTATCTCCGCCTTAATGGATCATACAACGGACATTGCGATGGCCTCCCGCCCGATCAAGTTCAGCGAGAAGATGAAAATTAAAGCGGCAGGAGAAGAAGTAAACGAAGTGATTGTTGCCTACGACGCCCTCGCCGTGGTGGTGCATCCCTCCAATCCGGTGAAACAGCTGACCCGCCAACAACTGGAGGATATTTTCCGGGGGAAGATAACCAACTGGAAACAGGTAGGCGGAGACAACCGAAAAATAGTGGTCTACTCGCGTGAAACATCGTCCGGTACTTACGAATTTTTCAAAGAGAGCGTATTGAAAAATAAAAACTACATGGCAAGCAGCCTTTCCATGCCGGCAACGGGCGCCATTATCCAGTCTGTCAGCCAGACCCAAGGAGCCATCGGATATGTCGGACTTGCCTACGTATCTCCTCGTGTCAAAACGCTTTCCGTATCTTATGACGGAAGCCACTACGCCACCCCTACGGTAGAGAATGCCACCAACAAGACCTACCCTATCGTCCGCCCGCTTTACTACTATTATAATGTAAAAAATAAGGAACAAGTTAGTCCCCTGATTCAGTTTATTCTTTCATCCGACGGACAAGACATTATAAAAAAGAGCGGTTATATTCCGGTTAAATAAAAAAAATGTCCTACTTTTGTAGCCTAAATACAGATAACATTAACCGTTATGACAGATATTAAAAACGAAGAAGCAGGCGAAAAGAAAAGCTTGAACTTTATTGAACAGGCAGTAGAGAAAGACTTGAAAGAAGGTAAAAATGGTGGAAAAGTGCAGACGCGTTTCCCGCCCGAGCCCAACGGCTACCTTCACATCGGCCATGCCAAAGCTATTTGCCTTGATTTCGGCATCGCAGAAAAACACGGCGGTGTATGTAACCTTCGTTTCGACGACACAAACCCTACCAAGGAAGATGTGGAATATGTAGAAGCTATCAAAGAAGATATCCAATGGTTAGGCTACCAGTGGGGAAATGAATATTATGCTTCTGACTACTTCCAGCAATTATGGGATTTCGCGATCCGCCTGATACAGGAGGGAAAAGCATATATCGACGAACAAAGTTCCGAACTGATCGCACAGCAGAAAGGCACTCCTACCCAACCGGGTGTGGAAAGCCCTTACCGGAACCGTCCTATCGAAGAGAGCCTCGAACTTTTTAAGAAAATGAATAGCGGCGAGATCGAAGAAGGCGCCATGGTGCTTCGTGCCAAGATTGACATGGCTAATCCGAATATGCACTTCCGCGATCCGATTATTTACCGTGTAGTGAAACACCCGCACCACCGTACGGGTACTACCTGGAAAGCTTATCCGATGTATGACTTCGCCCACGGACAGAGTGACTTCTTCGAAGGAGTGACTCATTCTCTGTGTACACTTGAATTTGTGGTACACCGTCCGCTTTACGACCTCTTCATCGATTGGTTGAAAGAAGGAAAAGACCTGAACGACAACCGTCCCCGTCAGACTGAATTCAACAAACTGAATCTAAGCTACACCCTGATGAGCAAACGTAACCTGCTCACACTGGTGAAAGAAGGATTGGTAAACGGATGGGACGACCCCCGTATGCCGACTATCTGCGGTTTCCGCCGTCGCGGTTATTCACCGGAGTCCATTCATAAGTTTATCGATAAAATCGGTTATACCACTTACGATGCCCTGAACGACATCGCCCTGTTGGAAAGCTCTGTCCGGGATGATTTGAACAGCCGTGCTACCCGTATATCTGCCGTTATCAACCCGGTAAAACTGATTATCACCAACTATCCGGAAGGACAGGTTGAGGAACTGGAAGCAATCAACAATCCGGAAGATCCGGAAGCAGGAAGTCACCTGATCGAGTTCAGCCGCGAGTTGTGGATGGAACGCGAAGACTTCATGGAAGATGCTCCCAAGAAATATTTCCGCATGACACCGGGACAGGAAGTACGTCTCAAAAATGCTTATATCGTGAAATGTACCGGTTGCAAGAAAGACGAAAACGGTGTAATCACAGAAGTATATTGCGAATATGACGCAAATACCCGCAGTGGTATGCCGGATGCTAACCGCAAGGTGAAAGGTACGCTCCACTGGGTAAGCTGCAACCACTGCCTGCAAGCAGAAGTACGTTTGTACGACCGCCTGTGGAAAGTGGAAAATCCACGCGACGAACTGGCTGCCATCCGCGAAGCAAAAAATTGTGAAGCACTGGAAGCCATGAAGGAAATCATTAATCCGGACTCATTGAAAATTCTGCCCAACTGCTACATAGAGAAGTTCGCAGCTACCCTGCCTCCACTCTCCTACCTGCAGTTCCAACGGATCGGTTACTTTAATATCGATAAAGAATCAACCCCGGAAAAACTAATCTTCAACCGCACAGTAGGGTTGAAAGACACATGGGGGAAGATTAATAAATAACTAAGCTTTCAAGCTTAACTTTACAATGGGGCTGTGTCAAAAGGATCATCATCAAAACTTTTGCAACAGCCCCATCTTAGCAATTAAAAATCTAAAATAAAATGGGTAGGAAAAATTCACCATCAGCAAAAAAGGAACTAGTCACACTAATCACAAACTACGAAGAAGCAAAAGCAGAAAACCGACAACTTTATCTGGATGCTGACCAATTGGCTGACATCGCTGACTGGTATGCCTCCGAACGAAAATTCAAAGAAGCACAAGAAGCAATCACTTACGGGCTTAAAATACATCCGGGAAATACAGATTTGCTTATAGAACAAGCCTATCTTTACCTGGACACCCAAAAGCTACAAAAAGCAAAGAAAGTGGCAGATTCAATTACCGAAGAATTTGACTCCGAAGTGAAACTGCTGAAAGCCGAACTATTGCTGAATGGAGGAAAACTGGAAGAAGCCCAATGGCTGTTAAGCACAATAGCGGATGCCGACGAACTGGAAACAATCATTGATGTTGTCTTTCTCTATCTGGACATGGGATATCCGGAAGCAGCCAAAGAATGGCTCGACAAAGGGAAATCCCGCTATGCCGAAGATGAAGAATATATGGCTCTCACAGCCGATTATCTGGCATCGACCCATCAGGTAGAACCGGCCATCACCTATTACAACAAACTCATTGACAAATCCCCGTTCAACCCGTCCTACTGGATGGGGCTGGTGAAATGTTACTTTGTTCAGGAACAAATAGACAAAGCCATCGAAGCCTGTGATTTTGCATTGGCAGCCGACGATCAGTACGGAGAAGCTTACGCCTACAAGGCACATTGTTTCTTCTATCTGAACAATTCGGATGAAGCCATCGAGAATTACCAAAAGGCGATTGAGTTCAAATCCATTCCCCCCGAACTGGGTTATATGTTTATGGGAATATCCTACGGCAATAAAGAAGAATGGCAGAAAGCCGATGACTATTACGACAAAGTAATCGCACGTTTTGAAGAAAACGGAGACAAACAGTCTATTTTATTGATAGACACTTATACCAGCAAAGCTTTCGCCCTGTCACATCTGGCAAGGTATGAAGAAGCGCATGAGTTATGCGAAAAAGCCAAAGAGATAAACCCGAATGAGGGATTGATTTATCTGACAGAGGGGAAACTATACCTCGCAGAGGAACTGGAAGACGAAGCTGCCATCTCTTTCGAAAAAGCGATAGAGACGAACCCTAACATAGAAATGTGGTATATGATTGCCTCTGCTTATTCGGAAAGTGACTATCTGTTCGAAGCGAAAGAATACTTTGAGAAAGCATACCAGATGAATCCGAAATACGAAGATGTGACGGAGAAATTGAGTGTTCTTTGCCTTATGCACGGCGAAATCGACAACTTCTTTAAATATAATAAGGAATGCGAGCATCCATTGGAAGAAGACATGATTCTGGATCTGTTGAACAGTCCCGAACATAGAGAAGAAGACGAAAGAACTCTCAAAGAAGTATGGGAACGCATGAAAAAAGAGAATAAGAAAAAACCGAAAGGAAAAAAATAAATCAATTTATAAATTCTATCCTCAAAAAACATGGAATCAGTAGCAGAACTTCTTAAATGGGTATTAGAAAACTTGAACTATTGGGTAGTCACCATTTTTATGGCTATCGAAAGCTCTTTTATTCCCTTCCCCTCGGAAGCCATAGTGCCACCTGCCGCATGGAAAGCAATGGCTGACGACAGTATGAATATCTTTCTCGTCATCCTATTTGCAACCATAGGAGCCGATATCGGTGCATTAGTAAATTATTACCTCGCCCGTTGGCTGGGTCGCCCTATCATTTATAAATTTGCTAACAGTCGTTTAGGGCACATGTGCCTTATTGATGAAGAAAAAATACATCATGCGGAAGAATATTTCAGAAAGCACGGTGCAGCTTCCACTTTCTTTGGCCGCCTCATTCCGGCTGTACGCCAACTTATCAGTATTCCCGCAGGATTAGCCGGCATGAAAATAGGTTCTTTCCTGCTTTATACAACTCTCGGCGCTGCTATATGGAACAGTATATTAGCTTTGCTCGGATACCTGATTTACCGTTTTACAGACCTCAAAACGACTAATGATGTCTATGTAATGGCAACCGAATACAGTCACGAAATTGGCTATGTCATTATAGCAGTGGTGGTAATGGTAATCGGTTTTCTGGCTTATAAAGGGCTGAAAAAGAAAAAATAAGTATTAAGTATTAGGTATTAGGTATTAACCGTAGCTGGTATTTTGCTCTAATTGTTGTTTACACAATTAATCAAACAGCCATGGTAATACTTAATACCTAATACTGGATACTTGGTACTCAGAAATTAAACTGGACTCCTACTCCCAATATCTCTTTAAATTGCACACGAGCACCTTTTGTACCATCCTTTTGCACGATTTTCACATCATCGTCATACATCAGGTTAGTAGTAAGTGTGGTTGAGAACCATTTATTGATAATCATATTTATTTGTACTTCCCAGTTCACATCTATGTTCAGCGGCTTATGCAGATAATCGGAATATAGATCCAAACGTGAATATACTGTCATATTCTTTAAGAATTCATATTTGGCTTCTCCTTTCAAGTTAGCACCGAAGCTGGATAATAGATGTTTGCCCGGATCAACTCCATAAGCTCCTTCGTCAGAGAGACGGTCATTGAGTACAAATGTTCCGCGCCACGCAGCCGGAGACAATACAACGGTAAATATCTTACCCGGATCATACGTAAAGCCCAAACCGGTAGTCAAATAGGCAGGAGCCATAAATTCGGAGATAGCAATGTCTTTATTAACAGAGTAATCATATCCCGGAGAAAACTGTGTCTGGAAAGTGGCGAACGCACTGGCATACCAGTTTTTGGCAATAGAATAGCCATAATTCGTATTCAAATAAATTTTATCATTCGCTTTCCGGGTTCCGTCATCACCAGTCTTATTTAATCCATAAGCCAGTTCAATACGGTTATTCCACAGATGTTTTCCTTTCTTATAGTTAATCTGATAAGTGCCCTGCAAGTCAAAGGCAACAGAGTTATCACCTCCGGCAGCCCAATTAGTGAGGCTCACTTGCGTTAGTTTCAGTCCGGCAAATCCTTCTTTTGTCCAGGGAGAAGTTTGTGTACTATCGGCAGTTTGGGCCGATAAAGTTCCAGCGCCCATACATAACAGGGCGATGAATAGAGTTTTCATTTTGTTCATGATAGTTGAGGTTTAGTGTAGAAAAAACACAACCTAACAAGAACGGAGCTATGGCAGTTTACCAAGCCTTTTTACCAGTTCCCATTAGGTCAAAAAGTTTAAATAAGTATTAGGTGTTAAGTATTAAGTATTAGTCGTAGCCGCTGATTTGCCGCGGTTAATACTTAATACTTTATACTTAATACTTTATTATTGTATCGCAGCTAAGGCTTTGTCATAATCAGGCTCCTGAGTGATTTCAGGAACAAGTTCCGTATATGCAATCTTGCCATCTTTGCCAATCACAACTACGGCACGAGCCAAAAGTCCTGCTAACGGTCCATCTGCCATACGCACTCCGTAACTTTCGTCGAAATCAGAGAAACGGAAATCAGACAATGGAATTACATTTTCAATACCTTCTGTCGTACAGAAACGGCCGTGTGCAAAAGGAAGATCCTTAGAAATAGCCAATACTACCGTATCTTTCAGTCCGGCAGCCATCTTATTAAACTTACGTACAGAAGTTGCACATACGCTGGTATCCAGACTGGGGAAAATATTTAAAATCACATTTTTACCATTTAAATCTTTCAGAGAGAAAGAAGATAAATCTGTTTTTACCAGCTCGAAGTCAGGAGCTACCTTACCTACTTGTATAAATTCACCGATCAGTTTCACCGGTTGTCCTTTGAAATTTGTTGTTGCCATAATGCATGTATATTTAAAATTTACTTTATATAGGAAACAACTATTCCCCCAAATATGTTCACGGAAAACCTTTTCTAAATTCAATTTGTTATTCACCAACGAAATCACTTTAGTGTTCAATTTAAAATATAAAATGTATGGAAACTGTATTCAATGAGATTCAACATTCAGTAAAAAATTGGTGGACTTCTCTTCTTTTGGGAATCGTGTATATCATTGTAGCCCTTTGGCTCATGTTCTCACCCGTAAGCACCTATGTAGCTCTAAGCATCATTTTCAGTGTATCGATGCTGATAAGCGGTATTCTGGAAATCATCTTCGCTCTTAGCAACCGGAAAGGCGTCCCGAGCTGGGGATGGTATATCGTAGGAGGACTGATCGACCTCGTTCTGGGTATTTACCTGATTGCCTATCCGATGGTCAGTATGGAAGTTATTCCTTTCATTATCGCCTTCTGGCTTATGTTCCGCGGCTTCTCCTCCACTGGCTATTCCATCGACCTGAAACGTTACGGAACCCGCGACTGGGGCTGGTACATGGCTTTCGGTATTCTTGCCATCCTGTGCTCTCTTTTAATATTATGGCAACCCGCCATAGGAGCGCTCTACGCAGTGTATATGATTTCTTTTGCTTTCCTCATCATCGGACTTTTCCGTGTCATGCTTTCATTTGAACTAAAGAATCTACATAAAAGAAAATAAAAAGCTTTCGGCACTTACTTTGGGATTTTGTTTATCTTTGTAGGCAATTTACATCAATCAATTAATTAAAAAGGAAGAAAATTATGGCAATGCATACATGGTTTGAGTGCAAGATCCGTTATGAAAAAGTAATGGAAAACGGAATGCAGAAGAAAGTAACTGAACCTTATCTTGTTGACGCACTCAGTTTTACAGAAGCAGAAGCACGGATTATTGAAGAAATGACTCCGTTTATCTCCGGAGAATTTACCGTTTCGGATATTAAACGTGCCAACTATAGCGAACTTTTCCCCAGCGACGAAGAAAGTGCCGACCGCTGGTTCAAATGCAAACTTATTTTCATCACTCTGGATGAAAAAAGCGGTGCTGAAAAAAAGACTTCCACTCAAGTATTGGTACAAGCTGCCGACTTGCGTGACGCAGTCAAGAAGCTGGATGAAGGGATGAAAGGAACCATGGCTGATTATCAGATCGGTATGGTATCCGAAACTCCGCTCATGGATGTATATCCTTACAGCGCCGAACCGAATGACAAACCGGAGTTTGATCCGTCAAAAGCATAAGTAACAATGAGTATTGCTGACAATTTAAAGCAAGTGCTGGCCGAACTCCCGCAAGGAGTCCGGCTGGTTGCTGTCTCAAAATTCCATCCCAATGAAGCGATAGAAGAAGCATATCAGGCGGGACAGCGTATTTTTGGAGAAAGCAAAGTGCAGGAAATGACAGCTAAATACGAAAGTTTGCCCAAAGACATTGAATGGCATTTCATCGGACACCTGCAGACGAACAAAATCAAATACATGATACCATACGTAGCGATGATTCATGGAATTGATAGTTATAAACTGCTGGTCGAAGTCAACAAACAAGCTGTCAAAGCGGGACGTACAGTGAACTGCCTGTTGCAGATTCACGTTGCGCAGGAAGAAACCAAATTTGGTTTCAGTCCCGAAGAATGCAAGGAGATGTTGAATGCCGGAGAATGGAAAGAGCTGACTCATGTACGCATCTGCGGATTAATGGGGATGGCCAGCAACACCGATTGTATTGAACAAATCAATCGGGAATTTTGTTTACTAAATGGGCTCTTTAACGAGATAAAAACAACTTGGTTCATCCACTCCGATACTTTCTGTGAGCTATCAATGGGAATGTCACATGACTACCACGAAGCCATTGCCGCAGGAAGTACGCTGGTACGAGTAGGAAGCAAGATTTTCGGAGAACGAATTTACTGATTAAGTGTTAAAAAAAACATATTGCTATGACCGATTTAAAAACTACTTTCGCAGGGCTTTCCCTTAGAAACCCTATCATCATTAGTAGCTCGGGGCTGACCAACAGTGCCGGCAAAAACAAAAAATTGGCAGAAGATGGTGCCGGTGCAATTGTTCTGAAATCACTGTTTGAGGAACAAATCATGCTGGAAGCAGACCAACTGAAAGATCCGGCTTTCTATCCGGAAGCCAGTGACTATCTGGAAGAATACATCCGTGAACACAAGCTATCCGAATACCTGACTTTAATAAAAGAAAGCAAGAAGGTATGCCCCATTCCTATCATTGCCAGCATCAACTGCTACACTGATTCCGAATGGATTGACTTTGCAAAGATGATTGAAGAGGCCGGTGCCGATGCATTGGAAATCAATATCCTTGCCCTGCAATCGGAAGTGCAATATACATACGGTTCATTCGAACAACGCCACATTGATATTCTCCGCCACATCAAAAAAACAGTCAAGATACCTGTAATCATGAAACTGGGTGATAACCTGACAAATCCTGTGGCATTAATCGATCAGTTGTATGCCAACGGTGCAGCAGCAGTTGTTCTCTTCAACCGTTTCTATCAACCGGACATCAACATCGAAAAGATGGAGCATATTTCAGGAGAAGTATTCAGCAATGTTTCCGACCTTGCCACTCCGCTCCGTTGGATCGGAATTGCGTCTGCAGTAGTAGACAAAATCGACTATGCAGCTTCCGGTGGTGTTGCCAACGCAGAATCAGTAGTGAAAGCTATCCTTGCCGGTGCTTCAGCCGTAGAAGTTTGCAGTGCAGTCTATCTGAATACAAATGCATTCATCGGAGAAGCCAACCGCTTCCTCTCTGCATGGATGGAACGCAAAGGATTCAAAAATATAGCTCAATTCAAAGGCAAACTGAATATTAAGGATGTTCAGGGTGTTAATACATTCGAACGTACACAGTTCCTGAAATATTTCGGAAAGAAAGAATAATAAAGAAAAGCAAGAAGTAAAAATCAGGCACGGATTACACGGATTACGCGGTTTAAGATAATTGGAGAAACCGTGAAATCCGTGTAATCCGTGCCAAATTTATTTTTTCATCATTACAGCAAGTTACTTGCCAACTCACTCAATTCACTTCGTTCACCTTTCAGCAAATTGACGTGTGCAAAGATATTCTGGTCTTTCATACGATCAATCATGTATACCAGACCATTGGACTGACTATCCAGATAAGGTTGGTCAATCTGTTGGATATCTCCCGTAAATACCATCTTCGTACCTTCACCTGCACGGGTGATGATTGTCTTTATTTCATTCGGAGTCAGATTCTGCGCTTCGTCGATGATGCAATACATTTCGCTCAAACTACGACCACGGATAAATGCCAGAGCTTCAATCACCAGCTGCTCGCTTTTCTGCATATCTTCTATGCGCTTCACTTCGGTAGAGTTTGCAGCAAACTGACGTTTTATCACGTTCAGGTTATCAAATAACGGCTGCATATAAGGAGCCACTTTCTCCTGCGCGTCTCCCGGAAGGAAACCGATATCCTTATTGGAAAGCGCCACAACAGGACGTGCCAGCAAAATCTGTTTGTAATCCGTCAGTTTGCCCAAAGCAGCAGCCAAAGCCAGCAATGTCTTCCCCGTTCCTGCTTTTCCAGTCAGAGCCACCAGTTTGATTTCCGGGTCATTCAGAATCTCAAAAGCAAAACTCTGTTCCGCATTCCGTGGTTCGATTCCATAATTCTTGCCTTTCATCACACGAATAATAGAATGGGTAAAAGGATTGTAGCGTGCAAGCACACTATTCCGGTCACTCTTCAATATAAAACATTCATTGGGGTGAATCAAATCCTTAAAGTCGAATTCACTCAAGTCAATGCCCTCCTTTGAAGAATAAATACGGTCGATCAATGCCGGATCTACATTTTCAAAGATCTCATTGGACTTCTCGAACACATCTACGTTATACACCTTATCCGTAATATAATCCTCGCAAAGCAAACCGATGGAACGAGCTTTCATACGCAGATTCACATCTTTGGTCACCAAAATAGTCATCATTTCCGGATCCTCTTCGGTCAGGTATTCGGTTGCCGCCAAAATCAAATGGTCGGGTTTCTTTATAGGAAACGATTCCCACACTTTGGTAGCCGGTACATTGCTCGTCACCACAAACAGACGTCCCAATCCTTCGCCAAGCTTCACTCCGTCGGAGAAAAGCTCGTCGCTTGTCAGCACATCCAATTCGCGCACGAACTCACGAGCATTGAAATTTATCTGCTCGTTTCCTTTTTTGAACTTATCCAGTTCTTCGAGTACAACAAGAGGGAGGTAAATATCATTTTCCTGAAAATTCTTCAAGCAATTGTAGTCGTGAAGAATAACATTCGTGTCTAGCACAAAATTTTTCTTAGTTCCCATGATTTCTTAGATTTAAATGTTGATATTTGCAATCTCATTCGCCAATCCCCCATTTATAGTCAGATTGACGGTTCTAAAGATAAACAAATTAGCGGGCAATAAAGATTGCCCGACGTTAAATATTATAAAACATGGACTATCAGAACACTTTAAAGTACTTATATGAGAGTGCGCCAATGTTTCAACAAATAGGAAGCAAAGCATATAAGCCGGGTTTAGAGACCACACATCAATTGGACGAACATTTCGGGCATCCTCATCAACAATTCAAAACGATACATATCGCCGGAACCAATGGAAAAGGTTCCTGCTCGCATACTATCGCAGCCGTATTACAATGCGCCGGTTACCGGGTAGGGCTATTCACCTCCCCCCATTTAATCGACTTCCGCGAACGTATCCGTATCAACGGTGAGATGATACCGGAAGAGTATGTAGTCAATTTCGTAGAAGAGCATCGCTCCTTCTTCGAGCCGCTGCACCCTTCATTCTTCGAACTGACCACCGCTATGGCATTCCGTTATTTTGCCGACCAGAAAGTAGATGTAGCAGTTATCGAAGTAGGCATGGGCGGAAGATTGGACTGTACGAATATCATCCATCCGGATTTGTGCGTTATCACCAACATAGGCCTCGACCACACCCAATATCTGGGTGACACGCTGACGAAGATTGCCAAAGAGAAAGCCGGAATTATCAAAGAAGGAGTTCCGGTCATTATCGGCAGAGCCCAAGGGGCGGTGAAACGTGTATTTACCATGAAAGCCAAAGAAAAGAATGCGCCCATCGAATATGCCCGTGAAAATACCCGGTACTGGGACATGGAAATAGTTCCTTATTCGAAGTTGCAAGAAATAAGACCGGTGATGGACAACGCAATTCAGAGCATGCGCGAAATGATCGAAGCAATGGACGAACAGTCAGAAGAAGAGGCAAATCAGATGCGGCAAGCATTACTCATGTTAGACCTGCCAGACAGTCTACGTGCGCTAGACCAGATACTCGACAAAAGAAAAGATGCTATCAAAATCCACAATGAGATGTTTCCTTTAGGACTTTTCACCGAGTTGAGCGGAGCTTACCAATTCGAAAATATGTTCACCATCCTAAAAGCCCTTGCGACACTGAACCGTCTGAACTACAACATCAGATCCCAGGACTATCGCGAAGGTCTTGCAAACGTATGTCAGCTCACCGGTCTGATGGGGCGTTGGCAGAAAGTGCACAGCTATCCGGATATTATCTGTGACACGGGACATAATGTGGATGGAATCGAATATATCCATGTACAGCTCAATGTCATTCACAAAACCTTCGATCAGGAGATCCATTTTGTATTCGGCATGGTCAATGACAAAGACATCCGGGGGGTTCTGCGAGCATTGCCGAAATATGCCACCTATTATTTTACCAAAGCAAGCGTCAAACGCGCGCTTCCGGAAAATGAACTGCTGGCATTGGCAGAAGAAGCCGGATTGAAAGGTACCACCTACCCCACTGTTGTAGAAGCTGTACAGGCGGCAAAAAAGAACTGCCCCCCCAAAGATCTGATCTTTGTAGGAGGCAGCAGTTTCATTGTCGCAGATTTGTTAGCGAACCGCGATACACTCAATCTCTACTAACGCATCCTTTGGCAGAGCTTTTACGGCAACCGCCGAACGTGCCGGAAAAGCTCCGTCAAAATACGTGGCATACACACCGTTCATCCCTGCAAACAGGGACATATCCTGAAGAAATACAGTAGTTTTGACAATGTTTCCCATTGTCAATCCTGCTTCTTCAAGAATGTGTTTGACATTCTCCAACGACTGGCGCGCTTGTCCTTCTATGCCTTCCGCCATCTGTCCCGTAGCGGCATCGATAGGCAACTGACCGGACACAAATACCATACCATTAGCTTCTATCGCCTGACTATAAGGGCCGATAGCCCCCGGAGCTTTCTCACTGCAAATTACTTTTTTCATATATATTTCTTTTTTCTGTTTACTGAACTTCAAAGATAAAAATAAATTTCGATTAAGATTGACAAATCTGTTTCTTTTTATTATCTTAGCAGCTGATGAGCAAGCATAATTACGACATATTCATTAGTTACCGTAAGAAATGTTCGGGCGACAAGCCTGAAATGCTACAACTGATGCTGGAAGAATCCGGATTCCGCAAAAGGGTGAGCTTTGACAAAGACAATTTAAACGGTCGGTTTGATGTTGAGTTGATTCGCCGCATTGATGAGTGTAAAGACTTCATTATGTTCATGGTGCCGGAGACGTTTACAACGATCCGCCCACTCAATGAAGAAGCGGTTGAGACAGGCGAAAAAGCAACATGGGACATGGAAGAAGTGGCTTTCTACGAACGGATGGCGTCCTTGACCAATGAAGAGTTTGAAACAGAAATTAAGCAGATCAGCCGTACCGGAGAGATCGATTTTGTCCGGATAGAATTAGGCCGTGCGTTACGTCGCCAAAGTAGAACCCCCAAACAGATAAATATCATTCCGATTGCTCCGCAGGAAAGTGAAAGCTATGATTTCGCTACCCTGCAACTCCCCCCGGACATTAGTGGATTGAAAGACTTTCAAGCTGTATTTTATAGCAACTCACGGGTAGCCCGATTCAAAGATATAAAAGGTGACCTCCTGAAGCAAATGTTGTCAAAGCCTTCTTATGTATCTGCCAAATGGCTTATGATGACTTTCATTGCCCTATTATTAATAGTAGCAGGAAGCAAAACTTATACTTCCATCCAAAGAACGGCAGAACAAAAACTGGAATTCAAGGAGTGTCGCACTTATGACGATTACAGTAGTTTCATAAAGAAACACCCGGACAGTTCTTTGAAATCGACGTGCGACTCTATCCTGCATGAATTCAACGCGCTCCGGAATGACGGACGCGCCTCCGTGAACAACACCGGAAACAGGGATATAAAAGACAGAGAGAAAGAATGGGTAGACATAAAATGGAATCCTACGATCACACTGCCCCAGCTCCGCTCCCTGGTGGACATGATGAACAATATGCTGCTGATTCCGGCCAAAAACAAAGAATTCATCATGGGAAAAGCTACAGGAAAAGGGTATGACTCACCACAGCACACCGTTGTATTGAGTTCCGATTATTATATGTGTAAATACGAAGTAACACGCTCGCTGTGGTATGCCGTTATGAATGACTCCATTGTTACGGAAAAAGGCATGCTGCCTATGACACATATAACGTGGAATGATGCCGAAGCCTTCACCAAGGAGCTGAACAAGCTCACCGGTTTACCTTTTTCCCTCCCTACGGAGGCGCAATGGGAATATGCAGCCACCGGAGGCGAAAGTTATCCTTATGCCGGTTCAGACAACATTCGTGATGTAGCTTACTACGCCTCCAATGCCAATGAACGCTTGCATCCCGTTGGTGAGAAACACGAAAACGGGTTCGACTTATACGACATGTCAGGCAACGCCGCCGAATGGTGTACGGACTGGATGAACCGGTACGAAAATACACGGGTCACAGATCCCCAAGGTCCGGCAGAAAATCCCGGACACCATAAAAAGATTGTGAGAGGAGGCAGCTACCTGGCCAACGAACGTGATATGGACATTCGCCATCGCAGCGTACAGACTTACGATACATCAGAACCACATATCGGATTTCGTGTGGTACTTAATCCTATTCAATAACACAATGAATGCAGAATAAAAATGAGCATGAAAACTATTTTCAGAGTATTCATCCTCCTGTTTTTTTCCATCGGAGGGCAAATAAGTGTCAATGCACAGACAACGACACCCTTTGAAATGGTGTTCGACGCCTGTAAGAAAGCATGTGAAGCATTGGAAGGCGGCTTTGCCAGTGGTGAGCAACTGCTGGCAGTAAGCAAAACGCTGCGTGATGCAGCCCCTATCCCATTAACCGTCAAACAAACTCAGGGCGATGTCTTGAGCCTGAAAGGACATCTGGTCTTTGATTACGAATTTATTCAAGCCTGCGTTGATAATGAAACAATCTATGAAATCGCGGACAAGTATGCAGCAGAAGCGAGGATGAGAGGTGATAAGGATTCCGCCAACAAAGTAAGATTAGATACCAAAATGGTGGCTGCCGGTCAGACCTGTACTTTCGAGATTCCGAGCTGTTCGGGAACCTCGCAGATAGGCTGTGTGGCAGAGGTGAACCGTTCTTTCAGTTGGAAAATAAAGACAATCGGTTATCAATCGAAAAGTGAACGGGAATACAAATGTAATGACAGCGTCCGGAAAGGGCTTCCTTTCCGAAAAGAAAAGGTTAGCTCGGACGAGCGGTATAAAATCATCGTCTCGATCACCAATAGAAGCAAGAGAGACGGGAGCTTTGCCTTGATCTTATTTTAATCCACTAAAATCTCTATTATATGCGACAATTCATTCTATCTCTATTAGCCTGTCTGTGTCTGACAGCCTATTCACAGACTGCAAGCCAAGCCGACCTACTGGTTGAAGAAGCTCAAAAACTAGAAAGTAAACAAGATTACACAACCGCCATTACCCAACTGAAACAAGCGGACGAATTATATGTCAAAACGGGAAAGACACAGAGTGCGGAACGTGCTACCTGCCTGCACATTTTAGGCCGCTGTTATCTGAATCTGGAGCGTCCCGAAGGACTAACCTATACACAAATGGCAGCAGATATGCGCAAGACCATACTGGGTGAAACAGATATCAAATATATTTCCTCCCTGAACAACACAGGACTCTACTACCTGACTGTTGCAAAAGACTATCATAAAGCAACAGAAATTCACAGCAAGACATGGGAACTGTGCAGTCGCATTCAGCCTCGTCCCGAACAGGCATCCATGTTTCATCTCAATCTCGCCCGCTGCTACATAGCTTTAGGAGAAATGGATAAAGCAAGTGCCATCGTAGAAGAAGAAATAGCCATCAGTAAAAAGAGGTATGGCGAAAAGTCCCTTTCAGTAGCCCGTCAACTCCAGCAGATAGGTTCGTTGTACTACCTGTCGGAACGTAAAGACGTAGGGGTAACTTATTATGAGCAGGCCTTCAATATCTTTCCTGACGATTCAAAAGAATACGAGCAACTTCTCAATTGGATATCGTCCATCTATCTGGAATTGAACAATCAGCCGAAAGTATTGGAATATATGAAATTGGCAGAAGCTCACAATAAAAAAGAACTGGAAAAGCCTTGCGACGAGCCCGGTTGCCTGACCGAGCGCGCCCAGTATTTTGCCAGTATAGGTGACAACGACAAGGCAAGGGCACATTTTCTGGATGCTTTAAAGAAATGCGATGTGAATACTCATAAGGAGATCGTTTTTAAGGTACGCCACTACTATGCGCAATTTCTCTCCGGAATACAAGATCACGCATCCGCCGGCGAATACTACGAACTGGCAGCAGACATCCTTCGCAACAATCCTGCCGAACAGGCTAAATTTGCATTGGAATCTTATCTGGGCGGACTCAATTATAGCATTGCTGCCAAGTATGAGGCCTCCAATCGTATGCTCAACCAGGCACTGTCGGTTTATGCACAGATGTTGCCGGACAGACTGGACAAATATGTAGACACCTCCATTGCATTATGCCGTAATTATGGATTTACCAAGGAGTATGGAAAAGCCCTCGAAATACTTGCAAAAGCCGAAAAACAGCTTCCGACGGGTGATAAGTCAGACAAGATGGGGGAAATTCTCCGTTCCAGAGGAAGTATCTTATACCGACAGAAACAATATGCAGAATCGGCAGCAAACTACCAACTGGCTGCAGACATTTACAAAGTTCTTCCCGATAGTGATGTAAAATATCAGGATGCACTTAGCAGTCTGAATCGTTGCCACACCATGATGGGCAATGAGACAGCCGCCAGACAGACAGAACAGGATGCGGAACGTCAGCGAATGGCGGTTTTAAACAGGCTATTAAAAGAGAGTCTTGAACAACTGGATGCTTATCGCCTGCAATGGGGAGAAGACGGGTTGATGTATGTCTCCGCATTAGGGACTATCGCCGATATCTATTATACCCAAGGACAGACCGACAAGGCATTAGCCTATATGGAACCTTTCCTCTCCGGCGAAACAACCGCACTGCGTAATCTTTTCCGTCTCTCGAAAGCCGATGAACGCCTGGCATTCTGGAAGGATATCCGTTCCTCACTGGACAGTATTCCCCTCCGTGCAGCCAATATCGCCGCAACAGGTACGCCTGAACAAAAACAACGTTTTGCCCGGTTAGGTTACGATGCATTATTGTTTTCGAAAGGTATTATGCTTAATTCGTCTATTGAACTGGAGTCTCTGATCCGCGCTTCGGGAGATAAGTCTCTGCTCGACCAATACAACAAGGCTGCCCTTATGGCGGAACAAATTTTATCCATGCAAAGTGAACTCCCGAATGCAACCAATCAGACGGAAGCACAGAAAAATATCATCCGCCAGAAAGAGGAGTATGAACAGTTGCAACTGAACCTGATGCGAAAGTCTACTGATTTCGGCGACTATACCCGTTATCTTTCCGTCAAATGGCAAGACGTACAAAAGCATCTGCATGGAAACTCCATCGCCATAGAATTTGCTCTCATAGACGATGAATTACTAGCTCCGGACAAACATCTGGCCGCTTTCGTACTTCGTCCGGGCGACGCGTCTCCCACCGCAATCAAGTTAATGAGTCAGAAATTGCTATTGAAAGAGATGCAATCGCCTACGGCTTTCACCGCAACCGAAAACGGGGCACATTTCTGGAAAGCGCTGGATGAATATATCAGCAAAGCGGATACCATTTATTTTTCACCTGACGGGATACTTCACCAGTTGCCTGTAGAATATCTTCCGTATGGAGCGGGTAACCTGCCGTTAGCATTCCGGAAAGCCGTCTATCGTTTATCGTCAACAAAAGAAATCGCACTCGACAGAGTTTCGCTGAACTACTCATCAGCCGCACTTTTCGGAGGATTGGACTACGAAATGGCTTCAACCAAAGTCCGCAATATTGTTTCTACAGATCATAACTCCGGGAAATTCCGTAACGGACAGAATGGGTATCATGAGTTACCATATACGCTCAATGAAGTAAATAACGTAAATTCCCTGTTGAAAGAAAAGAAGATTAAAACCAATCTATTCGTAGGTGAAAACGGAACGGAAAAGCAGTTCCGGGCACTCGACGGCAAAGCTGTTTCGTTAATTCACATAGCTACTCACGGAGACTATAAAGAATTGAAGCGACGTGAAGCCGATGATGCGATGAAGCATTGCTTCCTGATTATGTCCGGCGCCAATGCCACGGAAGAGAATAACGACGGACTGCTCCGTGCAGATGAGATCAGTGTACTAAACCTCCGCGGTTGTCGTATGGTTGTTCTTTCTGCCTGCAACACCGGTCAAGGTACTCTTGGTGCGGATGGTCTTTTCGGTCTTCAACGAGGCTTCAAAAATGCAGGAGTACAAACCATCCTCATGACACTTTCAGCTGTTGACGACCAGGCCTCCATGCTTCTCATGACTAAATTCTATGAGAACATCATTTCAGGGTTATCCGAACGACAGGCTCTTATCAAAGCACAACAGTACCTTCGTGAGAACGGATATGCAGACAGTAAATATTGGGCACCATTTATCTTGTTGGATGCAGGCAGAGCGCCTATTCCTCATCCTTCGAGATCTTGAACCCTAGTTTCATAATCAGTTTCAAGGTTTCCACCGAAGAATTTCTGTCGTACACCTTTTCTTCTTCAGGTAATTCTTCATACGGAACCAGGCACGGATGCTGCTTCAACACATCATCCCGCTTTTTTCCATACGTCCAACCTTGTTCTATTCTGGTTTTCGACCAGACTTCATGAACATTCTTAGCCATCTCTTCTACCAGGTATTCCAACTCCTTCGGGAGTTGGATATGTCCTGTATCCACCGGATTGGGAATATACTTTTTCATTTTATGATTCATTATTTATATATTAGCGGAACAATTTTCAGTTCTTTTTCAATCTAAAACTTAGCTCAACCACACACTGGTCATAAGGGATGGTTTCCGGATATTTACTTCTTAAAACATCATTATCGACGATGCATTTATGCTTCTTCTGCTGAAAATCTTTATCTCCGTCACACGTTACAAATCCTTGCAGTTCCATACATGCATTCCAACGCAAATGTTCGCACTTACTCAAATTATCAAATAATGTACTGGAAACAACATCACAAACCTTAGAATAGTTCAATGTATGGGCTTCACGCTGCGTCAGTTCAACCATTTCTTTCAACCTTTCCTTATTATCTTTGCCATCCTCTCCCATGGCCCCGGCTAAAAACTTTTTGGTATCGATATGCCATACGTTAGCCCTATCCTGCTCTTCCTGATAAGCCAATTTAATTTGTGCATCCAAGCTATGTTTGTCCCGCAATGCCTCTCTACGCGCATTCCATTCTTCTTCCGCTGTTTGCTTCAGGCTTTCCTTCGCTTTCTTCTTCTCTTCAATTTCCTTCTCATTCATTCCAGGCATTGCGTCAATCATAATTTTCTGATATGCATAATAAAATTCCTTTGCCAATACTTCAAGCACATCTGTCGATACCACATCGTATGAGAATATTTCTTCCTGCGCTCCAAAAGTTATGATTACATCCCGGGTATTGCCATAAATATTAAAATACTCTTTTATTTGCTTCAGCTGAATGGTGTTGCAACTTCCATTGACGCGCAGATAAATCCTAAAGTCATTGAAACAATCCTTCCTATATCGATAGGCATATTCGTAGAGATCAATCGCCAATGCCATCCCTTCATTATCATTTCCTATAGCAATTACAACATAGTTTAGATCATGAATGATTTCAGAGAGTTTTTCCCAGAAACGTTCGGAATGGATAGACATTTCTTCACACCATTCCAACTCATTTTTCCTCTCCTTCAAGGCAGGTGCTTTCATTAAAAAATCACCTTTCAATTCATCCATATGTTCATCAACCACATATATTTTTCGAGGATTCCTATTGCCATTTGCATCGATCAATGCCCCAAACTCATATAGAAAACGAAATGCGTCACGCCCGGTTTCTCCAAAACCAATAATCATCGACGTAAAAGGTTTCTTTACACAAGCCTTCGAAGTATCGACATCTGCAAAATTCACGGGATGATTCCTTACATTCTTTTTTAATTGCAATACAGCAAGATTAGACGAGTCGATGATATGAATCTGATGTTTCAACCCATCACATATTTCCAACTTCTGGTTCTGGTTGTTCTTACGCGCATGGCAATAAATCTGAACCTGATTATGGACTCTGTCTTCTTTACATTTCGCTATTTCCTTAAAAACAGACACCGCCTCCAGATTCAGCTCTTCATTGGGAGACAAAAAATAGAAAGTTGCCTGCGGGTACTTCTTGATTAGGTTTCCCAATCTCCTCAATCCGAGATATTTGTATAAATCAAATTCCGATTTGACTTTATCTATAACCCGGCCTGTAATTCCAAATTTAGAGTTAACCAGTATGCCGTCAAGCTCTTCTATCTTTTCTATGAATTTTTCAGTTCCGTCATGAGACGAATTAAAGAAATGACTGAATGTGAACCGACCATGAGAACTGCTTTCATTAGCAGAAAGCAACCTCACAAAAATGAATTTGCAATTCTCCCATCCTTCTTCATTCTTCCCCTTTGGCTCTGCCGCTTTTTTTCTTATACTGTCAGCCAGCAATATCGCATTATCATTGACACCCCAGAAAATAAACAGCCGGCATTTCTTCTTACTTGGAAGATTCGCCACACATAACCGCACCCATGAGATGAATCTGAATCCTAACAGTTTAATGATAAAAACCGCACTCACTATAACGGCCAGGAAATGTATCACAGAAAATATCGTCATGTAGAAAGGATCATGATGCAGTTCTTTAGGAACCTCCAAAAGATCGGAATGCGAAGCGAACATTTCCATAGAAGACAGAGCAGACCTAAATGCCAATGCTATCGAATTACTGTCACTCCCTCCCTCATTAAAAGCGTACCAATATATCAGGAAACCTGCAATAAATACTGTACCTGCAATCCATTTCAGGTTATCCACCAAGAATTTCCGTTTCTTAAAAAGCAGGTATACTAAACCTATCCCGATAATGATTAACAAAAGGGTAGAATACCCCCATTGATTTAAAAAACAAGGGTCTGGCGCGTGCTGTGCATTGCATTCACCAGTTTGAGAGATTATTGTGCTTAACATATACATATTCGATAGATTGATTATTTATTCTACAAATTTATACAAAATATTGAATAACAAATAGGTTAGTGACAAAAAACTCCGGCTTGTCAACTTCCACATCACAATTTCACTCCATCCCAATGCATCACTACCACCCACTCTGTCGGCTGACAAGTTCCGCAAGAACGGTGCGGAACCGTAGCGACCACCAAGTCACAATGGGAAGACAGTACGATTCTTAACTCCTTCAGCAACATATCCATTTGAATGATTAAATGAAGATATTTCGTCATACACCGGATCACCCGTACATACTGATAAATGCACATATCCTCTCCCCGCCTTATCTCCCCTAATGTTTTAGGAGAGATAGCTAATTCGCTTATGAAAAAATTGTTACTAAAAATACGATCCGTATCCATTAAAGCCAATACCAAATTGCTTAAGAACTCATAAGGTTCCTGTTTTTCTTTTGCCATGTCACTCGATGATTAATAAATTATAATATTTCATTTTTTATTTGCTTTATCAAGTACTATCCACATAGGGAAGCAACCCTATTTTTAATATCCCGGCCTTTGTTCCCGTTATCTGATAATCAGGTAGCGCAATCCTACAAAAACAATTTTATATGAAAGTCTTAGAAGAAATCAAAGTCTCAGTTTACAAAAACGTGTATTCAAAAAAGCCCCAAGTCATGTCTTTCCTTGAGGTCATCATCATGTGTATTCATCCTGTTTATGCAACGATTATCAACTCTATCCGCCGATATCATGCGGAAGGAGACCATGCCGCCGCACAGAAATTGAAGAGTCAACTCCCCTGCTTCACTCCGGCGGGCACATTTGACGGAGCGCATGCCATCAAACATTTTCTGCTCCCCAGCCATATTGTCGGGCTTGATTACGACCATGTAGCCAATCGTCTGGAAGTTATTCAACGATGCGCGGCAGATCCTCATACGGTGGCAGCAATAGAAAGTCCGACCGACGGTGTGAAAGTCTTCGCCTATGTGGAAGGTATCGAAGGCCGCCATCGTGAGGGGCAACAACTGGTGAGCCGTTATTACAACCAGTTGCTCGGATTGGAAAGCGATCCGGCGTGTAAAGATGAAAGCCGCCTCTGTTATTTCAGCTATTCCCCCAACGGTTATATTGCCAGTCTTTATCAGGCATTTGTTCTGGAACCGCCTGTAAAAGAAGAACCGGAAAATGTATCTGAAGAAGAAATCTCCCAATTTATTTCGTCCTATATTTTCTTTCATCCGCTAACAGCCGGTCAACGCCATTCCAACGTCTTCAAACTTGCCTGTGAAGCCTGCCGTCGGCACTATCCCCAAGAAAGCATATTACGCGAACTTACCGCATTTTTCGAACACACGGATTTTCGTCCCGAAGAGCTAACGAGTGTTTTATTGTCTGGATACAAACAAGTTAATGAACACACACCCACTTCCACCCCAGCCAACGGGCCTTCCTTTCAAAAGGACATAAGGACAAAAAGACCTTATGGTACTACAGAAAATTCCGATGCCGACGACGAAGCCTATTGGTTGGGAGAGGAATTCCGGAAAGGAACTCCTTTATTTCCCCGAAGTTTGTACAATAATCTTCCCGATTTACTGAATGACTGTATCATTGAAGACGGAAGCGAACGCGAACAAGATGTCGCTCTCCTTTCCGATCTCACAGCCTTGAGCGCAGCACTTCCGCAGACTTTCGGAATTTATAATCATAAGAAATACTCCACGCATATATTCAGTGTCATACTTTCGCCTGCCGCCAGTGGTAAAAGCATCGCCCAAACCGGTCGATACCTGTTGGAAGAAATACATTCAGAAATTCTTTCCACCAGTGAATCCATGATGAAAAACTACCAGACTGTACATAATAACTGGCAATCAGAATGTCAAAAACAGAAAAAGAAAGGAGATGCATGCTCCGAAGAACCGCAAAGACCTCCTTTCAAGATGTTATTCATTCCTGCCACCACCAGTTATACCCGCATGCAAATGCAGATGCAAGACAACGGTCCACAGGGAAGCATCATTTTCGACACGGAAGCACAAACGCTATCCACAGCCAATCATCTGATTTCGACGATATGCTCCGCAAGGCTTTTGAGCACGAAAATATAGAGTCTTCCTACAAAGCCAACGGCCTCATTCCAATCTATATACGCCATCCCAAATTGGCTTTGCTGCTGACGGGTACTCCCGGACAAATAGACGGCCTATTGAGCAGCTACGAAAACGGATTGCCCAGCCGCACCCTGATTTACACTTTCCGAGAGGCTCCACACTGGAAAGAGATGGGCGACGACTGCATCTCGCTGGAAGATTCTTTCAAACCGATCGCGCATCGTGTTTCTGAATTATATAACTTCTGCCTGGCTCATCCGGTTCTTTTTCATTTCAACCGCCTGCAATGGAACCGTCTGAATGAGATTTTCTCACGTATGCTGTCCGAGGTGGCATTGGAAGGCAACGATGACCTCCAAGCTGTAGTGAAACGCTATGCTTTTCTGGTGATGCGCATCAGCATGATCCAGACCCGTATCCGGCAATTTGAGGCATCCGATCTTTCTTCCGAGATTTATTGCACGGATGCTGATTTTGAGCGTTCTCTTCAAATCGTTCTATGTTGTTACGAGCATAGCCGGTTGTTGCACTCATCCATGCCGTCTCCTTCGGTCCGTCCACTGAAGAATCCGGACACTATTCGTAATTTCGTTCAAGAGTTGCCCGACAGTTTCACGACAGATGAAGCGATTCAGATTGGCGCAAAATATGATTTCAACCATCGTAAGGTAACACGTCTGCTAAAATCGCTTAATGGAGTAAAGATCAATAAGATATCCCATGGTTCTTACACCAAGATGAATGAGCAATAGTCACATCTGTCCTTTTTGTCCTTTTGTCCTTTTGAAGAGTCCGGAAAAACATCGGGAGATTTGAAAAAAACATCGCAATGATTGAAATCAAACATTGGGAAGTTTCGATACAAATCTCCCGGTGTTTTTTCTTTTTATCTGTACGCCTGTGTGCGTCACTATGCGTCATGCCGCTTTCCCGATGTAGTACTTTTGTCATGTAATCGATTACAAGGCAATTAAAAATTAATGATTTAAAATTAAAAGTTATGGCACAGAATTACACTCTCATGGCTCGTAAGAACCTGTTGAAACCTAATGAAACTCCGAAGTACTATGCAGTGGCGCGTAGCGGTCGTAAAGTGACGGTCAAAGAAGTTTGTAAACGTATCACTGAACGTTCTTCTTATTCCAAAGGTGAACTGGAAGGTTGTATCGGTGAGTTTTTGCTCGAAATCGTCAATGTACTGGAGGAAGGAAATATCGTCCAGATGGGGGATTTGGGTAATTTCCGTATGAGTATCAAGACCGGTACTCCTACCGATACGGCAAAGGAATTCAAGGCATCGTGCATCAATAAGGGCAAAGTGCTCTTCTATCCGGGTAGTGATCTCCGCAAGTTGTGTAAGACGTTGGATTATACATTATATAAGAGTGATTCTTCCACTGATTCGGATAAAGATCCGCTTCCTGATGATGGCGGTGATGATAATCAGGGAGGTTCCGGCAGCGGGGAAGCTCCGGATCCGGCAGCTTAATCCGTCAGTTACGGGTTGGTTATTGAGTTTATGATGTATCAGTAGTATTTATTCTTTAATTCAAATTTATATGAAAAAGCAACTTTGGAAAAACATTCTCCAGTTTATCGTGACTATCGCGACTTCAATCATTTCAGCTATCGGTGTAACGTCCTGCGTGGGGCATTAATCTCCTGCTGACCGATATGGAATATTCAGAAGAAAGCTATCTCCCACGTGAGATTAAGTTGTTGGTGATTCATTGCAGCGCAACGCGCTGCAATGTTTCCTTCACCGTAGAACAGCTTCGACAATGTCACCTGCAACGAGGTTTCAAGGACATAGGGTATCATTTTTACATCACCCGTAACGGGGAACTTCATCATTGTCGCCCGGTATCGGAGCCCGGTGCGCATGTGCGAGGTTTCAACCGGCATAGTATTGGAATTTGCTATGAAGGTGGTTTGGATGAAGAAGGTCGTCCGGCGGATACGAGAACACAGGCGCAGCGCTTCGCGCTACTTGACTTGTTGACGATTCTCAAACATCAGTATCCGGATGCGCAAATCCTGGGACATTATCAGCTTAGTGCTTCGATTCATAAGGCTTGTCCTTGTTTTGACAGTCAAAAGGAGTATATGGATATATAAAAAGAACTACGGGAGCTGGCGAAAGTGCAGTCTCCCGTAATTCTTTTTTATGTTTATATCATTTATAGTTCTCCCGGCTTTCCCAAGTAATAGGTAATAAGCCGTACTTCTCTCACAGAAAATGCCTTTGTCTTCGGATGAAAGTCCGTAGATAGTATCTCATTCATCAGCGGCTTGCATCTCCGCATCCACCTCCGGAGTTTATTGACCGAAGCACGAATTGTCAAATCCGGAAAATACATCTGGGCCAACTCTTGTTTATTATAACATTTCACTACAAAATCTGAATGTTCCATCGTTTCCTTATTACTGTTTTCTATGCTATAAAGTTACAAATATTTCAACATATAAACAAAGAAATCTGATATTATTATCCAGTATTATGAGAATAAAAAGAAATATCAACGATCTTCACAGACAGTTGATATAGTGGGAAATTCACATCGGCTTTAACCTCCGATGTCAGGGCGTAGATCAGAAATGCACCGTCGTGCTATTTCCAATCCACAATGTAGGAGAATCATGCTTTTTACAGCATGAAGCTAGGGACCTACATTTTTTCATCTCACATGCGAAACACTCACGTGTTTATTACATCTCAACATTTTATTTTATACCATTTCTTATTTTTTTAAATCATCAATATCTTACACTCATAAGTAAACGTTCATGTTCCTTTACTGTACAGCGTATATCATATAAATTTCGCACAGTTAAACGTCCATTAGATACTAGTGTCTGCCTATATTGATTATCTGCATATAACTTAAATGAGGCTTCAACAATTCCTTCGATATCTCCGACATCGATCATTATGCCATTTTTTCCTTGCTGCATTAAATCAGGAACTGCTCCCACTCTAGTTGTAATTATAGGTTTTTCTGCCAACATATATTCTGTTAACACCAATCCAAATCCTTCCCAACGAGTTAATAACATCGCTTGATCGAAGAGTTGGATATATTCTATCGGGTTAGAAACCCATCCAGTTATAAGAAAGTCATCTTTTAGTCTCATCTCTGAAAGTAATTTTTCAACAGATGCCCTTTCTTCACCATCTCCAACAATAACAAAAAAAGCATTAGGAATTTTTTCTTTAATAAGTGCAGCTGCTTTTATAAATAAATCAGGGCCTTTACCATAAGATATTCTTCCTACCATACCTATTACATAAGCGTTTAATGGTAGCTTCAATTTGCTCCTATTTAAGTCATATCTACCTCGTTCCTCATCATACAAGCATACGTCAACACCACTAGGTATAATATGAATCTTATCCGAACAACAAATTTTATATTTTACAGCACTCTCCTTTTCCCAAGCAGAAATAGCTATTATCATATTAGTTTTATAAGCTAACACCTTCTCAATCAATGCATACACTTTTTTTTTGATTACAGATATGTTATTCATATTGAATGCCCAACCATGAGGATTATATAAAACTATATTTTTAAATCCGATATCTGCCAATCTTCCTAAAGCACCAGCTTTACTACTGTGCATATATATGACATCTGGCATATACTTTTTTATAAATTTCCGTATAGCCCAAATTCCCTTTGCATCATTTATTATAGAAATTTGTCTCCCCATAGATAAGTATTCTATATGCTCGACTAAATATTCCATCTTTTCTATTTTATAATCCAAAGAGCAAATCAATATATGTTCAAATCTATTCTTATCCGAATATTTCAAATACATAGAAAGATAACGAGCAACCCCACCAGGAGATTGCACGATATGCATTATTTTTATTTTATCCATATCAAAGATGAGTAAATAATTAACATTAAGCCAAGAGCTTAACCTCACAAATATTGTTACATATTAACCATAACATCCATAATCCTATAAAAAGTATATACTTACGCAATCTCTCTAGAGCGAAAGCACATTATCTAAAATATTTATCTCCTATCTATCAAATGAAACACACCTTTCACGACACCTAATCCAAAATAGGAAAGCAAACTAGCCACACGTGCTTTTTTCCTTGCCCTGCTATTACATAAAACAGACCAACGTATTGCCTTTATTCTATTGTAAAGCATATTACGATGTTCATAGCCATCCGGCATTTTAAGTAAAAGATGAAAAAAGAAGCTCATCATTCTACATTGATATGCTTGCATTACTTTACCAAGAATATCTAAGTGACTTTCCATCAATTCACATACTTTTAATGCACTATCCATTTTCTGGGAGCCAAAAGGTGATCTTCCACTACTATCTTTCCGTAATAAATAATTGTATATCCTTTTATTACAAAACGCTACTTTATCAGACTGAAATATCAACAAATAAGTAGTAGCTAAATCTTCATAGATTATACCTTCTGGATAACGAATTCCAGTAGTAAACAAAGAACTATGATAAAGTTTTGCCCATGGTGCTGTATCATATTTCTTCTGATAAAACATTTCTTCTATAGCTTTTATATTTGTCTGACAATCTTCTTTGTAAACCTCATCAACAATATTAGGAGTGGACCCCTCAACAAAAGTGGTATATAATGCGACTGAAACTTTACACTTATATTTTTCTATCAATAAATAAAGAGTCATTATATAGTTATCAGTAACATAGTCGTCACTATCAATAAAAGAAATAAATTCACCTGTTGCTATATCTATTGCCACATTACGTGCATCACTCTGCCCTCCATTCTTTTTGTGTATAACCTTTATACGCTTATCTTGTTTTGCATATTCGTCACAGAGTCTTCCACAATCATCAGAACTACCATCATTAACAAGAATAATTTCAAGATTAGTATATGTTTGTGCCAAAATACTGTCTACACATTTAGCTAGGTATGCCTCTACATTATAAACAGGTACAATTATAGAAATTAAAGGTTTCATATTAGAAGCAATTAATTATTATCCAATTATCCATAATAATTTCAGGAGGGTTATTTACATTCGACCATTTAGGAGGACAGAAAACTTTTTGCACATTATTATTAAGTATGGCTGCCCAATAACTAAAAGTACTATTAGCCAATATCATAGACTTGCAATTAGACATTAAGTACATATCAATAAAACTATTATCACCTGTATTCCAATCAACAACAAGCATGTTTTCTAATCTATAATGCTTTTTCACATAATCAGGATCATTAGAAAAAAAAACAAATAATGGATTATCAGTCGTCTGATAAACTGCTTGTATTGCCCTTTTGTAATACTCATCTGTACAAATATTACCAAATATTTCAGCTTCTTTTTGCCACAAGTAGTCCCCTCTTCTAATATGAATAGATACAGAATTCTCTGATTTCAGTCGCTTAATTAGTTCTATATTCTTCGCTGATAACTCTAAAGATTTAAATAACAACGAAAAATTATTTCCAACAAATTTTCGATCCTGCATATATCCATCATGAAATAACGCATCTTCATGCCGACCACTATCATCATTAACAAACCATGGTAAAAAGCCTACCCTTCTAAAAATCTTATTAAGATAAAAGAGAATCCCTCCTAGCAAGTTCGTAAGAAAAGACGTAGGAGGCATTTCTACTTCAAATCGTCTACTTAACTCAAATCCATTATGACGTTTTAATGCTGCCTTTGGATAATAGGCAAAAAATCTTTCATTTTTATATTTATTTTTGAGATAAGAATAATATGCATACTCAAAAATCTGATTTCCTAATCCTCCCTGAAATACAATGACCTTCATTTCTTTAGTTTTGCAACTTTTTTATAAATTTAGCTGGATTTCCTCCCCAAACTTCATCAGATGGAATAGATTTTACAACCACAGATCCCGCAGCCACAATTGAACGAGCACCTATGGTTATTCCCTTAGAAATAATACAGTGCGCTCCAATAAAAACATCATCTTCTATAATAATAGGAGCATGATCAATATTTAGTTTTGACCAATCTTTATATTCTCGTTCCATCCTTCTCTCCAAGTAATTGATTGAATGATCATTACTATCATTCAACCTAGTATTAGCACCAATTATGACATTATTTCCTATTCTAATAGAATCGTGTACACTTATACAAATACTAGAAAATCCACAATTATCACCTATAATCAGTTCTGTATTTTTTCTTACCAATATATAAGAACGCTCCGATGGTGATAGAGCATTAATATTGTATCCTCCAGTAATAATCAACCCTTTACCAAATACCACTTTTGAATTTTTGTTGATACAAAAGCATACATCACCACAAAACCTTGCTTTCCTACCAACCTGTACCCCTATACATCTTAATTTCAGCAAATTACAATATGTTGTAAATGCATTAAAAACCTTTTGAGCTTTCATTTATTGATGTAGTTATCATACATTTTTAGTAAATATCCACATAATACATTCTTCAATGCATATTTCCAAAAGGCCGATGTATCAATCTTGACATTGACACTATTCTTTTCAATTGTATCACCAATACATTTATAAGGATACAACTTTTCAAATGTATCCATGTCAATAAGTCTCCATTTTGGAATCTTTTTTTTATTCACAGGTAAATGAACTAAATGAGCTGCATAGCATTCATTTAAAGGAATGGTTTTCCAACCATTTTCATTTAATCGCATTGCAATATCACCATCTCCACAATAAAAAAAATAATTTATCTCATCCAACCAATTTACATTCTCCAAAGCTGGCTTATAATAAAAGCCATGATTGATATTAATATATCCTTTGGGAAGCATTATCACTCGATAATAATCATGCCTGGGATATTCTCTAAAATAAAATGCACCACCGCCTATTTTTTCACCATTCCCAATTCTTCTCTTTAGTTCGTCATATCCCTTCTGAAGACAACCGGGTGCTAGTATCAGATCATCTGAAATCATTACAATATAATCCGAATGGGAATATTTAAAACCAATATTCATAAATTCCCCCCATGAATGCGCTTTACATTTTATTCCTTGGTCATTAGTTGTCGTATAATTAGGCTGAATTATAGTAAAAATATCTGTTTGTTTAGCTAACCAATCACATGTACCATCAGTTGAGCCACCGTCTATTACAATGATTTCTATTGAACCATTGAACTTATTTCCCCTTATACTTTCTATTGTAGCTTTTATTAGCTTTTTTCTATTTTTGGAGCCTAAAACAACAGAGATATCATATTGTCCCATTATTTCAATTACTAAAAGTTAGAAGTTAAGTATTTTCTTTTTTATAATCTAAAAATACTGCCCACACAATTGAATGTATAATCATACCGTTGAAGCAGTTAAAAAACAAAAACAAAAGGCAAGCAGCTATATTATTAAAATGTAAATCTTTGACCTTCAAAGTTCTAAACACAGTTATTACATAAAAGAACATTATTGGAAGCCCAAAACTAGCACATAGTGCAAGAACTCCATTAGATGATGTTCTATTGTTTAGTTCTAAAGATCTCATATCGTAATCCTCTGAATCTATACCGTATCCTACTAATGGACGTTCAGAAATCATTTGTATCATAGCTAAGTTGTCAAACAGACGCACATTCAGTGACCCATCTGCATTTTGATTTCCATAATCCTCCTCAAGCTTGTCCTGAATAACATCACTTGAAAATATATACATTACACCACTACTAGCGATTATAAATAGGAGTATAAAGGCAAATTTGCTCTTTTTGAGAATATCATTATGCAAAACAATAATTAGTACAATTATTATTAATCCCAAATATCCAGATGTAGATCGTGATAATATCATAGCCAATATAAGTACCAATATCTTTTTAAATATCTTTTTATCAAACAAATTGGATATCATATCAGGTATATACAAGAATAAAGTCATTGATAATACCACTTGGAAAGCACTAGGCTCCCACCACAAACTGCACATTCGATTACTATCATGGCCTAATTTTATAACATCAAATAACAGTAAAGAAAACGTTCCGCCATGCGCTCCCTCTACCAAACGAGGAGATATCAAACCTATATGATATAGCACATATAAAGTTAGACTAATAACACAAATAACACAGGTTAAATCTAACAACAAACTCTTAAATGAGCCGTAATCCATTGACAATGTCATAAAAAATGTCCCCCAAAGTATTAAACAATATACATAGGGTTGAGTGACAGCTTCTACATGATTAGTATTAATTACAAGAAAATTTATCCATATCCAAAATGTGTAAGTAACAACAAACAAAAAACTTTTATTTTTTATAACTGATCTCAAATGAGGTTTACGCTTTATAAATAAATACATCCCATAAAAGAATAATGAAAAGCATAATAATATAGAATGTTGATGATAAAAGCACAATGTGCCCGATGACAATAAGATCAGTAACACAGCTATCATATTCTCTACATAAGAACGCTTTAATATTATTACTTTCATATAATTAATACAAGATTAATAAGTTCTTCCTTTTATTTGAAAGGGGCGTCTCATATCCATATCCTCAAATATAATAATATACCAACGAGTCACTAAGATCAAAGGTCTTAATAAGAAGCGTTTTATCTTCTTTTTTAAAGATTGATCACTATAACGAGCCCTTTTTGCATGGATAGGTTTCTCTGATAATTTATCCCAATTATTATCCACAGCCATAAACTCATCTGTTTCTAATACAATAGGATTAAACTTTTTTGCTAATAAAGAAAAAACACTTTGATCATGGCGATTTTCTATAAACCCATCATAATTTGGTGCTTTAGATCTTTTATCAGTAACCAAATCATAATGGTAAAGACTAATATCATACCATTGTTTTGCCAAAGTCAATGTTATATTATTCTTTTTAAGAAAAACACACCCAGACCAATATTGATTAGATTCCATTACAGAATCTCCGCTTTTCACATTTAGAAATTCGAATAAATCCCTCTTTGTATATACTCTTTCCTTATACATCTCTTGAAATGCCAAAATCCCCGAAGTGTTATCATCCAACATCTTTATATATTCTAGAAATCTCGGTATTCCCTTACAATTAAAGACATTTCCCGCATCAGAATAAACCAGTATATCACCATCTTCCATTCTTTGAAGTTGATTATATATAATAAATCCTTTCCAACGCCAATATCCATAGCCACGCCGATGCTTGAACCAATGAATTTTCTTCCTTAATTCAGGTTGAAGATCTTTTTCTGTAAGAAGAACTCTCTCATCAAAAGGAAAACCTTCCGTTTCTTTTTCTAATCTAATTAAAGAATCAGAATAATCTGTATTAGCAAATGAAAGAAATACAATCTTTCTCATATATCAATTGATTTATAGACGTGAAAACCACGGCATGGGATAAACTTTGTTACTATACCACCAAACTCCCAACATAATAGTTAAAGAACCGATAACTAAGCTATATTTTATACCGTCAGCTCCTATAGTTTTCACTAGTAAAAAAGTCAATAATAGTTGAAAAGCACTGCCCAAAAACGTTACTAAACCTAATCCAAATGTTTTTTTTACAGTATATGGATACTGAATAACTAACCCGTAAAATGAATATATTGTAGATGATAATATTATCCATGGTATATATTGGAAAGAAGCTGTATATTGTTCACTCAAGACATAATGAACTATAATCCAACATATAATAATAACAACAAGACACAACACACAAAAAGCACCACCCAATCTATATGACAATTTTACTAGAAACTTTTTTTCTTCATATTCATTTTCCGGGGTCATCCTAGATAATCTTTTTTGTAGTTCTGGGACATAGACATTACTAAAAGATGTATTAAATAAAGCATAAACCGCACCAAAACTTAAAGCCATTGAATAAAGTCCATTTACAGATAATCCACAATATGTTGTAAGGATAACTTTATCCATACCACTCTTTATCCAAAAAGATAAAGAATGTGGCAAAAGAGGTATTCCAAATCTCACTAAAGTCTTTTGAATATTAAGGTCTACTTTAAATATTAAATATCCTCTTTTATATAATAGTGAAAGATGAATAAAAAACATAATAGATATTGCTACTACATAGCTCAAAATCTTCCCAAATGCTTGTTGATCATACCCTATCACTAAAACTGCAAGTAAACTGACATACAAAATAACCTGGCCTACTTGCAATTTTGCAAAATTAATAGGGTTATCCTCCATCTTATATAAAATGAAGTTCACATTGTTTGCAAGCATACAAAGGCTACTCAACACTGTAAGTAATTGCAATGATAGTCCTATATGTAAATACCCCTCTATTATATTAGTACAGAAAACTATAATTATTGCAAGAATTATACTAACTAATAAAACTAGAAAAAGCAAATTACTAACCAATATAGCTACCTCTTCTTTTGTCCTTTCATAATAAAAATATGGTAATGAACTTACAACAACCTGACCTGCTAATAATATAACGATATTTTGAAGAACGTCGAAATTTGCAGCAATACCTAATTCTGAAGGGATAATAAAATAGGAAACAATAGGTAATACTATAAAAGAAATAGATTTTGTAATACCATCAGTTATAGTATATATGGCTGTTCTCTTAAATAGAGGATGATGCAGATAACCTTTAATTCTATCTTTGATGATATACATATTATTATAAGATTAAACATCAAATGCTGAAAAAAAATTTTGATAAGAAGATCTCACTTCACGAATTGAACATAAATCGTCAAACAAGCCATCAATTTCAAAATTTCCTCTATTATAAACATCGACAATTTGTTTTGACTCACTAAAAGTTAGTCCAATTTTAATATCTCGATATTTATCCTTTATACTTTGATTTGAATATCTTATAACCTCATGACCTAAGAAGATTAATTCTGTAAATACTGTAGAACTTCCTACTATTGAGAAATTAACCATATTTGCATAATCAATCATATCAATACCCTTTTTAACATTGCCCAAATAAAAATTTTGATCCACTATATCCTTAAAAAAATCATCTTTATAGCTAGGATGTAATTTAAGATAATACCTAAATCCCTTTGCTCTAGACAAACTATTAGCAGCATTTATTAAAGTTATATTTTCATCTATATAATCAGGATGTCCAATAACGACACCAAATTTATTATTATTTGGCTTTGTACACTTATTCCAGTATTCTTTACTCGCATATCCTATAATACCTAATATGGGTAATCTTGATTCTTCAATTCCTGATATTACAGCTTCTCTCTTTGTATAATTATTCCAACATAACAAGAAATCACTTTTAAATGTACGTAATTCAATTCCACAATTAATTACTGTATCTTCACGATATGCAATAAATTGTCCATGTTGCAAAGAGGCCGTTTTTATTTTTTCAAGCCGAAAAAGCTCTTCCCAAAAACTATCCTCTGTCAGTGAATCATAATATGATACAAATAAACTATAGTTATGAATATCTATATTTTTACCAATATAATCTAACACTTGATACAGGAATGCCAATCTATTAAGTATAATCAGTTTCTGTATAAACGGTATATCTCGTTTTCTAAACGAGAAAAGCCAAAATGGTATGTATGACAGAATATTAGTAGTATATAAAATATTAAATTTTCTACGAGGTTTGCCTCCTAAAATCACGGTTCTATTCTGTATTAAATCACTAATAGTATGTAGCCTATCTATGTTAGTTTTTCTATCACAACAATTATTCAAAAGCAAAACTCCCTTTTTTCCTTTTTCTTCAATATTATAGCAAGGAGTTTTTGGAAAAAACAAAGAGTAAAAGAAGTCTAATAGACTAATTACTTTAGCTTTTTTATCAAACTCCTTACATTGAAAATATAAGGATAATCTGCCAAAAATAAAATCCCATCTTACATTAGGAAATCCCCTAAAAGCGATCCCATTTAAACTCAAAAATAATTTTGTAGTATTCATTTTTATTTAGTCAGAATATCCACTGATGTTAACCAATCAACCTAACAAATTCTTTGCTTCAATAATTGTTTTAATATAAATCTGTTCTGCAACAAAAAAATCCAAAGGAGTATCTATATCAATAGCCTCTATATCAGTAGTTCTTATAAATTGGGGAGTTTTCCCTATTATATTTCGATATCTTATCAAATCACTCTTATTTATTAAAGTAAAACCAAAATTCAAAGCTTCAATATCTGGCAAATTTTGACTATTAGGTGCATTTAAAGGATTATAATTTATAGCTTTCCCATCTAACCACATAAATTCTTTAATCACTGAAACGGTTGATAAACAATCAAACTCATTTTCTTCTTTAAACATACTTATAGCAGCCTCCATTGTCTCTATCTTTATAAAAGGAGAAGTCACTGGACAATATGCAAATATATCGGTATCAGTAACTTGCCCCAAATGTTCAAAAAATTCACTTCCTGTACATTTTGAAGAAGCATAATAGTCTTCTCTACGATGAAATGAAACTCCCATTTCTTGTGCTATCTCAATTGCATGTTCCGAATCAGTATTAACTATAATTTCATCAATCCCCCTAACCCTTTTAAGATTTTCTATTTTTATTGCCAAAAGATTAGATCCAGCAAAAGGACGCAAATTTTTGTCTACGACTCTTTGGGAGCCCTTTCTAATAGGAACAACTGCTGTAATTTTTTTCATAACTTTAAATTAGCTGATTATCGTCCAATTAATACCTCTCTCAAAACTCTTTTCTTTAAAGACAGATACCGAAACAGACTTTGTTTATTATATTCTACACTTCATTCAAAATTCAGAATATGCGATAAATGGACATTAAATCTCACATATTTAATAACATAAAGACATTCCTCATCTCAATATGCATTTTTCTCTCCAACAAACACATTTACTATAGTTTTATAAATAATATATAAATCGAGCAATATTGTCCAATGTTCCATATACCAAATATCAGCTTTGACGCGTCCTTCCATTTGTGACAGTTCTTTAGTTTCACCACGAAATCCATGTGTTTGTGCCCACCCGGTTACTCCTGGCTTAATAAAATGGCGCACCATATATTTATCAATCAATTGTGCATAAATCTCTGTATGAATCAGCATATGAGGACGAGGTCCTACTATCGACATATCACCTTTAAAGACATTGATCAACTGTGGAAGTTCATCAATATTAGAACGCCGAATAAAATCTCCAAATCGAGTTTTTCGAGGATCATTAACTGTTGCTTGTTTACTATCTGCTTCTTTATTCACTTTCATGGAACGAAATTTATAACACTTGAATTCCCCTCCATTCAAACCTGTTCGCATTTGTGTAAAAAATATAGGACCAGGAGAAGTTAACTTTATGATACTTCCTACAATAAGGTAAACAAATGGAAAAATAGTAATCAAAAAAATCCCTGATAATACAATATCGAATGCCCGTTTTAAAAAACGATTCTCCACTTTACTAAGTGGTTCATATCTCAAGTTTAAAATCGGCATATTTCCTACCATACTGTGCCAAATACGCCGGGGAAACCCCTTACCAACGTTAGGTACACCATGAAAATAAAGCAAATGGTTCTCACAATAATTTGTAATAGGAACATTATAACGCCCCTGATCCATTGACAATGAACAGAAAACATGCTTTATTGATGTTTCTTCAGACATAAAATCTGCAAAACCATCAGGATTGCCTAGATAACGGCATTGAGATGAAAAAACATCGTTTGGAACAATATCGAAATAACCGACAACTTCATAAATAGACGCCAAAGAACTTCCCATCTCCTCATACAGCATCTGCATATTATCACCTCCACCAATAAAAACAGCATAACTTTTATGCTTCCATTTAGCACAATAACCAATCAATGAACGACGAATAATGATACGATAAATACTCAAAACACAAAAGAGGATAAAAAAATATATTACAAAAAAAAGAGGGGAAATGATAGAAATTCCACTAAAAGTCATGATACATGCCCAGAAAACTGAAAATGCTATAATATTTTTCAAGACACGCAACACAAGCTGATCTGCACGAATTTCTCTACTATTCCAAGCCTTTCCACGAGATGCTGAACATGCCAGATAACAGAGACTTAACGAAGTCATCATTAAAGAAGCAGTACAAGAAAAAGGCGAATACATAAATGCTTTTTCCCAAAACACAAGGAGTTGAAACAAACATAAGTTCAGAATTATCAAATCTCCCAAAACTGCAATAAGTTCTACTATTTTATTTATTTGATTGGTTGAAACCATTATTACGTTAACAATTGATTTTAGACCTGTATTTCTTTGAACTTATTTAAAAGATTTTCCCCGAAAAAATTTCCCAATATGACAATGCAAACAGATAGGAAAATAAATATCAAAACATATATTTTCCTACTGGTCCCCGAAGGGTCCAATGGTATTACCGCTGGCTCTACAATAGCGAATACAGGCTTTTCTTCCTGAACCTTAGCTCTAGCAACCTGAAGTTGATTTGCCACTTGACTATAAACCTGATAAGCCAAATTCATGTCATTTTGTAATCGTTCCTGTTCAGCACGAACACTCTGCAATATGATATTATCATGAGAATCTATATAATTAGCATATTTTCTTTGAGCAGTGTAATACTCTTCCTGACGTTCTTTAAATAGCTTTTCCAAATAGAGACAATCTTCTTTCGCTTTGGAAGTCCGGTAATCTATGATGTATTCCTGCAATTTCTTCACTACAGAATCGGCAACCACGGCAGCAACTCTAGGATTTTGTAAAGTTACAGCAACGGAAGTCATAGATGTTTTTTTATCAACAGCAGCAGTAATCATTTCCTTCAGAGTTTCAATTTTCTTTGACTCTTTCTTAGAGAGTTTAATTATACCCTGATTCACTCCAATAGATGCTATTGATTCATCATCATCCACCAATAATGACTTTACTCCACCAATCAGCATCTCCGGAAATCCGATCACATAGTTCCACCAAGGAGAAGATTCTTCGTCCAAATATGTATTCAATGTCATACTTTCATCTCTCGATACAGAAATTTCCATTGTGGAAAGTTCCAGTAAAAAAGGAGTGGAAGAAACGATATCGGCAGATAAAGAAGCATTCAGAGCATCAGTCCCATCACCCATAGTAACCTCATTTCCCAAGAAAGAAGCTGCTAAACCGGATAAACCACTGCCTTTATTGTTCCCCATTTCCGGAGAAAGAGTAACTTCAACTGTATACTGTTTAGGAATACTTATTGCTATAATAATGCCAATTACTAAACCGATGCCAGCCGCTTTATAGATTGTTTTACGAATAGCTATAATCTTACGAAGAATCTCCATCACATCAATTCTGATCTCTTCATCCATATGATTATCCTGTTTTTGTTTTATTTCCTTTTCAGATTCTCCTTCTATCAGAGTAGGCATAAGAAGTATTTGTTATTTCTTGATTAAATTAGCAATAGAAGCAACCATCATTCCTAAAGTACTGAAGGTAGTAGCATAACCTAAGATATTTCCAATATTAGTTTTCTTCTTAGCTTTACTAGGCACAATTATTTCACAACCTGGTTCGATCTGTTTCTTGCCACGACCTTTCACCTTAGTCACCTGACCATTCATGTATACGATGAATTTCTTACTCTTTTTCGCATTTTCAGAATAACCACCGGCTTGATTCAGGTAATAATCTATATTCTCACCCTCTATATATGAAACTGTATTCGGAACCATTACAGCACCATTAATTGTAACCGTATTATTGTTTTTCGGAATAGAAATTACATCACCTTCACGCAAGACAATATCTGCTGTACTTCCAGGTTTGGCTAGAGCTTTTTCCAAGTCAATACCAACACTAAAGGTATCTTCCACACGAACACCCAAAGAGTCCATCATAGCCTCGCCCAACTGTCGACTCATCAAACGGATTACATCACTCATGCGTTTCTTTTCACTAGCATTAGCCACACGAGTCAATTTGGCACCACGTAAGTAGGCATAATTCGTTGCACCTCCCGCTTTATTGATTAAGTCAGAAAGACGTTCTTCACGACTGGTCATTGCATAAGAGCCTCCGAACAGAATTTCACCTTCAACAACTACATTCTGTTGAGCCTGATAACCCGGACTACGACGTACATAAACTTCATCATAAGGTTGAAGGACAAAGCCGGGAGTGCCATCCACTATAAAACCTTCTTTCAGGGAGAATGTATATATCTGGCCGATAGTATCGTTGTCTACTGTACTACGAGGATTCTTAATTCTACGGGATACATCTACACGGACTACAGAAGCGGCTTCACGTAATCCACCTGCTTGAATAATCAAGTCTTCAAGGGTCATGTTATCAGCATAAGGATAAGAATCCGGTTTGGCTACTTCACCGTGGATTACGACGTTGCCCCTGTCTTCCAGGTCATGAATACTCGGAATATAAAGGATGTCATTTTTCATCAGTATGATGTTTTGGGAAGTACCGTCCATGATAGCTTTAATGTCTACTGGAACAACTTCGGTAGTCAAGTCCTCACGCTGACGGTAGAGAACGGCACGGTTCAAGAAGGCATCACCGGTCAGGCCTTGGGCTTCGTTTACCAATTCACGAACAGTATTCAGTTTTCCATTCAGCTGGTAGATACCGGGACGATAAACGGCTCCACGGATTTCAAGTTTATTGATGAAGCGGTTAAGGATGGCTTCGGCGGTCACAACATCACCGTTTCGCATTTTATAGACACTATAGTCAAGGTCTTTGACCGTATTTACTTCATATTCCTGTCCGTTCTGACGTACGACACGTAAGGAACGGGTGTAGGCGTCGGCCTCAAAGCCACCGGCATAGCTGATAAGAGTGGATAGGCTTTCATCCTTTTTCATTTCGAAACGCATTGGCCGTTTCACTTTTCCGTCGATCTTAACCAATACGTCATAGGCGGGGACAATCACTACATCGCCTTCCTGAAGGCGGATGTCATCCTGAATGTTTCCTTTCATGATAAATTGGTAGACGTCGATCGTGGCAATATTTTTGCCGTTACGTACCAGCTGGACATTGCGAAGGCTTCCTATGTCACTGACTCCACCCGCGCGGTAAAGCGCATGGAAGACTGTGGCAAAAGAAGAGAGGGAGTAAGTGCCCGGTTGGACAACCTCACCCATTACATTGATCTGGATAGTACGTATGCTGCCCAAAGTCAGACGGATGTCAGAGGT
>NZ_JADMOU010000034.1:0-60952 GCF_015558905.1 Bacteroides sp. D55t1_190419_B8 | reverse complement strand
GATCCGATGGCGGATAAGGATTATAGTTGGAGCGTGTATGTTTATTGTCAGAACAATACAATTAAATATATTGACCCAGATGGAAAGCAAGTAATACCTGTTCCAATGCCTTATGCACCTCTTCCATTCTATTCTCCGATAACGTATCCTCAAAGTTATAATTTGCCTTCGGATCAACAAATAATGAGACATGCGTCAGGAAAGTTTGCAGAAGTTGGACAAATAATAACAGATACTCCTAAGATGTCTTACGCTTTTGGTACTCTTTTATACTATCAAGCGAAGAATGCTATCAGTCCGGAATATGAGCATCAGCGGAATAGAGAAAGGAAAAGTAAAGAAGAACTGGATAGGAATCAGGCGAATGTTGCAAAAAGCATTGATACTAACGTATCGGGGATGATGCCTAATGGTGATCCGGCTCCGAAAAGAAATCCAAAAGATGGAGGAAAGAAAACAATGGTAGGTTTGATTCTTGGGGCTATAGGAACATTATCGAAGGAAACATTAGACGTTACCAACCCTGACCCGTCACAAGATTCTTATGAAGTCCATACGAAAAAAGTAGAAAAAAAGAAATATATGGTCCAACTATATGGGAGGAGTATTTTGATTGGAAAATAAACTTTTAATTTGTAAATATATGAGATATCTTTTAATAGCAATATATGAAAAAACAGCTTTGTTAGGTAGTATAATCCTAATTGCCTATCGTATCTTCTTGCCTTATATATATAAGATTCCTTATCTGTCATCCAGTGTGCAGATAATATTCTTAATTTTTTGGGCGATTACATTAATAGGCGGAATGATGAGTTATTTATTTCCCTATATACGGACTCCTAAACGACCATTGAAAGAAGAAGGAATCATTCGGACATTTTATTTGAAATCAGATAAAATAATAATGCAAGTCTATTGTTATGTTTTTGGAGCGTATGCAATTTTTTATTTAGATCGGGTATCTGTTTTATTTGATTATCTAATGTTACTTTTATTGGGAATATTTCTCGGATATCGGATGGCGGTGAGAGCGAATGCGTATTCATTGGATGAAGCTAGCAAAAAGAAGCAAGCTGTAAAGAAGGAATCTCATACTAGATAAGATGATTGTTTATCCCTGATATGAATAACTAACTAATTATTTATATCAGGGTAATTCTTTTTTATTTCTTATAAACCAACTTACTCGGAACTCCCTCCCCGAACAAGTGATCTCCCAGCGTTGTAATCTTATCCCCCGTAGCCAATACATAGCGAAGATTATCGCATCCCATAAAAGCGCCGAACTCGATAGCCGTTACACTGGCCGGTAATTCCAGCGTGCCGCACAGACGGCCGCAATTACTAAATACACGCTGTCCGATTGATTTCAGGTTATGAGGTAATTTCATATTCAGCAGATACTTCTTCTGCGAGAAAGTGAAGTCGGGGATAGCCGTTGCATTTGTCTTGGAAATATCAACCGATACGAGATTCGGCATATAATCGCGGATAAGTTTGAAGTCAGCGTTATCCAGTTTCCCTTCAACGGTGAGGAAGTTGATGTCTCTGGGTTGCAGTCCGGCTTTCAGGATCTCTTCTTCCAGTTTACCCATTGCACCCACTTGCAGGGTAGTCTCAACCGGTTCACCTTCGATGAAAGCAAAATTCTGCCATCTGTCTTTGTAGCGGTAAGCGTCGCTGCTGCCCAAAGGAACGAAGATGGCGGTAACACTGTCTGCCAATGCTTCCGGCAGCAGGTTGGGAGCTGTCTTTTTCCGGATCTGGCAGATTTTCAGATTCTCACAGCCTTTGAAGGCAGCATCTTCGATATTCTTCGTTTTCTCGGAAAGGATCACTTTTTCTAGTGTGGATTTACCTTTGGTCACTCCGCCTACCACATTCGAGAAAGCATAGGCAGGGATGAAGTTTGGCATATAAATGTAGAATTTTCCATTGGGATAAGTACCGGCTTTTCCGCTGTACATCTTGATTTCCGCGTTCGAAATATCCAATACTTTCAGATTATCGAATTCGTCACGGAGATGCCGGAAGTCCTCTGCATTCAGTTTTCCGGTCAGTGTGAGGTGGGTGACACTGTTGGCTTCCTCTTCAGTCATCATGGAAATCAGCGTACCGGGCTTACTCACATAATACGTCTTACTCACTTGGGCGGCGGCTCCTAATGCATTAGCGGCCAGTAAGAAACTTATCAATAGTAGTTTAATTTTCATAATTTTGTAGATTTGTTCTGACAAATATAGGAAAAATAGAGAATACATGATGTTTTTTTATGTTTTATATCTAATTTTGTAGCCGGATTAACAAATTGTAAAAATGGAGGCAGACAACATAGATGGGAAGAAAGAACCCAAAAGACTTCCTGTGTGGGCATGTATCCCGCTGTTTATTGTGGTACTTTTCATATTTATTGGATTGTATGGGACATTGGTCAGCGGAGGCCTGTCGTTGGTTCTTGGAGTGGAGGCTCGCCATCCGGGAGTAGTAGGGTATATTTTCGTGGAGGCCGGTATGCTTTTGGCCGTTCTTACTGCCGCCGTCATCTTGCTTCGTCTCGAACGTCGTCCGTTTTCTGATTTGGGACTTTCCCTAAAAGGACATGCCAACGGACTGTGGTATGGTCTCTTGGTGGCAATCTTGCTCTATTTGCTGGGTTTCGGAATCTCTGTTGTTTTGGGAGAAATAGAAGTCACCGGTTTCCAGTTTAAGCCGTTGGATTTATTGGGGTCGTGGGTGTTTTTCCTGTTAGTGGCGTTGTTTGAAGAAATTCTGATGCGCGGCTATATCCTCGGACGTCTGCTTCATACCAATATGAATAAATTCCTGGCACTCTTCATCTCGTCGGCATTATTCGCGTTTATGCATATCTTTAATCCGGAAATAGCTTTCCTGCCGATGCTAAATCTATTGCTTGCCGGTATGCTGCTGGGTGCTTCCTATCTATATACCCGTAATCTGTGTTTCCCTATCTCTCTTCATCTTTTCTGGAATTGGATTCAGGGTCCGATTCTGGGTTATCAGGTAAGCGGAAATAATTTCACGACGAGCATGCTGACTTTGCGTATGCCCGAAGAAAACGTACTGAATGGCGGAGCCTTCGGTTTTGAAGGCTCGCTCATTTGCACAGTACTTATGATTGTTTTTACGATTCTGATCGTGTGGTGGGGAGAAAAAAGAGAAGCAATCAGTCTTGCGGTACCCCGATCATACTAAGTTGAATCCGTTTCCGGTCATAATCTACATTCATCACTCTGACCATGACGTGTTGATGGATGGATACCACTTCCGTCGGATCGGAAATGAACCGTTCCGCTAATTGCGAGAGGTGCACCAGTCCGTTCTCCTTAATACCTATATCGACAAACGCCCCGAAATTGGTGATGTTGCCTACGATGCCCGGAAGAATCATTCCTTCGCGCAAATCGGCTATGGTGCGCACGTTCTTGTCGAACTCAAAGACTTTGATAGCCTTACGCGGGTCACGTCCCGGCTTGTCGAGTTCCTGCAGAATGTCCTGTAAGGTGGGCAGGCCGACGGTAGGGGTGATGTAGGCGGAGATGTTAATCTTCCGGCGGAGTTCCTTGTCGGCTATCAGTTCGTCGATGGTACATTTCAGGTCTTTGGCCATTTGCTCTACGATGTGGTAGCTTTCCGGATGCACGGCGGTGTTGTCCAGCGGATTCTTGGCTCCGGGGATGCGGAGGAATCCGGCACACTGTTCGAAAGCCTTGGCGCCCATGCGCGGAACTTTCATCAATTCTTTCCGCGAACCGAAAGCTCCGTTTTCCGCCCGGTAGTTGACGATGTTTTGAGCCAGTTGCGGTCCCAGTCCGGAGATGTAAGTCAATAGATGGCTGCTTGCCGTATTCAGGTTTACGCCGACCAGGTTCACGCAATTCTCTACGGTCTGATCGAGTGCTTTTTTCAGCTTTGTCTGGTCTACATCGTGCTGGTATTGACCTACACCGATGGATTTAGGATCTATCTTCACCAATTCTGCCAACGGGTCCATCAGGCGGCGGCCGATGGAGACTGCTCCACGCACCGTTACGTCATAATCGGGAAACTCGTCGCGGGCAATCTTCGAAGCCGAATAAATGGAAGCTCCCTGTTCACTGACTACAAACACGGGTATCTGACGGTCGAAGCTCTGGCTGTTGATGAAATCTTCTGTCTCACGGCTTGCCGTTCCGTTGCCGATGGAGATGGCTTCTATCTGATAGGCCTCAATCATCTTACGGAGTTTGGAAGCAGCTTCTCCTGTTTTGTTCACCGGAGGATGCGGATAGATATTCTCATTATGTAACAGATTGCCTTGCGCATCGAGGCAGACGACTTTACATCCCGTACGGAATCCGGGGTCGATGGCGAGCACCCGTTTTTGTCCCAATGGAGGGGCGAGAAGAAGTTGGCGGAGGTTCTCGGTGAATACCCGAATCGCTTCCTCATCGGCTTTTTCTTTGGATTGAGCGGCAAATTCTGTTTCGATGGAGGGCTTGAGCAGACGCTTGTAAGCATCGACCGTAGCTTCGCCCACCTGCTGGCTACACTCGTTGTTGCCACGTACGAACTGACGTTCCAAGCGTTCGATACATGCCTCGTCGTCGGGTTGGATAGATACTTTCAGCAGGCCTTCCGACTCTGCCCGGCGGATGGCCAACAGGCGGTGGGACGTGCAGCGTTTCAGTGCTTCGGAGAAATCGAAATAATCCCGGTATTTCGCTGCTTCTTCCTCTTTTCCTTTCACCAATTTGGCACTAATCTCTGCCTGACGGCTGAACTGATTACGTACCGCGTTGCGGGCACGTTCGTCTTCGTTCACCTGCTCTGCAAGGATGTCACGGGCGCCTTTCAGGGCATCTTCCACATCTTTCACGTCTCCTTTCACGAAGGAGGCAGCCTTGGCGCTAAGGTTGTTTTCCCTTTGCAACATCAGGAGGATGGCAAGCGGTTCCAACCCTTTCTGGCGGGCTACTTCGGCACGTGTCTTCCGCTTGGGTTTATAAGGAAGATAAATGTCTTCCAGTTCCGTAGGATTCCAAGTGTCGTTGATACGTTTCTCCAGTTCGGCAGTCAGTTTTCCCTGCTCGTTGATGGTGCCGAGAATCGTTTCTTTCCGTTTGGCTATGTCGCACAACTTATCGTGTTGCTCTTTGATTTGCTCTATCTGCACTTCATCCAGTCCGCCGGTGGCTTCTTTACGGTAACGGCTGATGAAGGGAATCGTAGCACCTTCACCCAAAAGATGGAGTGTACTACTTATTTGTCTTTCCGGTATACCCAAAAAACCGGAAATCATCTTGTGAAATAATTCCATAATTTGTATTTTTTGAGAGTAAATGAGCGACAAAAATACATATTAATCTGCTAAACCCGACAAGTTTTACTATATTTGCAACTTAATTAATGAATTAACACATCAAAACTGCATGATTATGCTGGGACGTCTTGGATATCTTTTTATCTGTTTCCTTTGGCTTCTGCAGTCAACGGAAGTATTGGCTGTCTCTAAAGATAAGAAACCTATTCTGATTATTTGCTCCTATAATCCGGCTGCGCATCAAACCTCGGTCACTATTTCCGATTATATGGATGAATATAGTAAATTGGGGGGACAGCGCGACATTATCATCGAAAACATGAACTGTAAAAGCTTCTCGGAAGCTCCGTTATGGAGCGAAATGATGACGCAGATTCTGGCTAAATATCAGGGGGAAAAGCATCCGGCGCAAATTATCCTGTTGGGACAGGAGGCATGGGCTGCTTATTTGTCGCAGAGGGATGAAATGCAGGTGAAAGTGCCTGTGATGTGCAGTCTGGCCAGTAGCAATGTGGTGATATTGCCGAAAGATACGGTGAAAAACCTTGATCGCTGGATGCCCGAATCTATCGATATATTTGAGGATCATCTGGATATTCCCGAACTGGAATCGGGATTTATCAACCAATATAATATAGAAGGTAATATCCGCATGATTCAAGCTTTCTACCCGAAAACGAAACACATTGCTTTTATCTCGGACAATACTTATGGCGGGGTGACCATGCAAGCGTTGGTGCGAAAAGAAATGAAGAACTTCCCCGATCTGGATTTGATTCTGATGGATGGCCGGACACATTCTATTTATACCATCGTTGAGGAATTGAGACAGCTGCCCGAAAACACAGTTATCTTGGTGGGAACGTGGCGTGTGGACATGAACGAAGGGTATTTCATGCGAAATGCTACGTATGCCATGATGGAAGCTACTCCTACCATCCCGGCTTTTACTCCTTCATCGGTGAGCCTCGGTTATTGGGCGATAGGAGGAGTGCTGCCCGATTATCGGAAAGTGGGAGGAGAAATGGCTCTGGAATCTATACGGATGGATCAGCATCCGGAGGATACGGAAAAGCATCTTTCGGTCATCGGCTGCAAAGCGGTATTGGATAGCCGGAAGGTGAAAGAGTGGGGGCTGCACCCGAATGTGTTGCCTTTTAAAGTGCAGCTTGTCAACCAGTCGGTTTCGTTCTATCAGCAATATACTTATCAGATATGGTCTGCTTGTGCTTTGTTCGTGATTCTGGTACTTGGCTTATGTATCTCTCTCTTCTATTATTTCCGTACGAAACGTTTGAAAGACGAGCTTCTGAAATCGGAGAAGGATTTGCGTGTAGCGAAAGACAGGGCGGAAGAGTCTAATCGTCTGAAGAGTGCTTTCCTTGCTAATATGAGTCATGAGATACGGACACCGTTGAACTCGATTGTCGGCTTCTCGGATGTACTGGCAATGGGTGATAGCACGGAGGATGAACAGCAGTCTTATTATCAGATTATCAAAACCAATTCGGATTTGTTGCTTCGTCTGATTAATGATATTCTCGATCTTTCACGTCTGGAGGCCAACCGGGTGACTTTGACGTGGGAGGAATGTGATGTGGTGCAATTGTGTAGTCAGGTGGTTGCCTCTGTTAGTTTTTCACGGCAGTCGTCGGATAATCAGTTTTTGTTTTCCACCTCTTTTGAAACTTTCCGGATGGTGACGGATGTGCAGCGTATGCAACAGGTAATCATTAATCTGCTGTCCAATGCTGACAAATTTACGAAAGGCGGGAAGATTACATTGGACTTTTCTGTGAATGAGGAAAAGCAAATGGCTATTTTCTCGGTAACGGATACCGGATGCGGCATCCCGAAAGAAAAACAGGGACTTGTGTTCGAGCGTTTTGAAAAATTGAATGAGTATGCCCAGGGAACCGGATTGGGATTGTCTATCTGTAAATTGATTGTGCATAAATGGAGAGGAAGTATATGGATCGACCCTGACTATACCGGTGGGGCACGGTTCGTATTCTCGCATCCGCTAAATATAGAAAAAGAATGAAACGAATAGGATTTATTTATGGCTTGCTTTTCTGTCTCGTACTGTCTGTTGCGGCGCAGGAAAAGGTGGTGAAGCTGAAGATTGTGGAAACAAGTGACGTACATGGTAATTATTATCCGTACAATTTTATAACCCGTCACGAGTGGAAGGGGAGTCTGGCACGAATTTATTCTTTCGTGCAGAAAGAGCGCGAACAGTATAAAGAGAATCTGATATTGCTGGATAATGGTGATGTTTTGCAGGGACAGCCTACTGCCTATTACTATAATTATATAGATACGGTGTCTCCTCATCTTTGTTCGGAAATGATGAATTATATGAAATATGATGCCGGCAATATGGGAAACCATGATGTGGAAACGGGGCGTGCCGTGTTCGACCGTTGGATAGCCACTTGTGACTTCCCTGTGTTGGGTGCCAACATCATTGATACGTCTACGGGAAAGCCCCATCTGGCTCCTTATAAGGTGTTGGAACGTGATGGCGTGAAGATTGTGATATTGGGTATGATTACTCCTGCCATCCCTGCATGGCTTTCTGAAAATCTGTGGAAAGGGTTGCGTTTCGACGATATGGAAGAGACGGCACGCAAATGGATGAAGATTATCCATGAAAAAGAGAATCCCGATGTAGTGATCGGATTGTTTCATGCCGGACAGGAGGCTTTCAAAATGTCGGGTAAATACAATGAGAATGCTTCTCTCAACGTTGCGAAGAATGTCCCGGGATTCGATATTGTATTGATGGGACACGATCATGCCCGCGAATGTAAGAAGGTGATGAACGTGGCCGGAGATTCGGTGTTGATTATCGATCCGGCCAGCAATGGAATTGTATTGTCTAATATCGATGTGACCTTGAAATTGAAAGATGGAAAGGTGCAGAGCAAGGATATCAAGGGGGAGTTGACGGAGACGGAAACTTACGGAATCAGCGAGGATTTCATGAAGTATTTTGCTCCGCAATATGAGGCGGTGCAGAAGTTTGTATCCAAGAAGATCGGAACTTTTACCGAGAGTATCTCTACTCGTCCTGCTTTCTTCGGTCCTTCCGCTTTTATCGACTTGATACATACCTTACAGCTCGACATTACCGGAGCTGACATCTCTTTTGCCGCTCCGCTTTCGTTTGATGCGGAGATAAAGAAGGGGGATGTGTTTGTCAGTGATATGTTCAACTTATATAAGTACGAGAATATGTTGTACGTGATGACGTTGTCCGGGAAGGAGATTAAGGATTTTCTGGAGATGTCTTATTATATGTGGACGAACCGGATGAAGTCACCGGAAGATCATCTGCTCTGGTTCAAGGAGAAACCTCGGGAAGGTGCGGAAGACAGGGCTTCTTTCCGGAACTTCAGTTTTAATTTCGACTCGGCTTCCGGCATTATTTATACGGTGGACGTGACTAAACCGCAGGGAGAAAAGATTACGATTACGAGTATGGCCGACGGTTCTCCTTTCCGTATGGATAAGATATATAAAGTGGCCTTAAATTCTTATCGTGGTAATGGCGGTGGAGAACTGTTGACGAAAGGATCGGGTATTCCGCAGGAGAAATTGAAAGACCGTATTATTTTCTCTACGGATAAAGACCTTCGTTTCTATTTGATGAATTATATCGAAAAGAAAGGTAAGATGGACCCCAAAGCCCTGAATCAGTGGAAGTTTGTTCCGGAGAAATGGACAGTGCCGGCTGCCAGACGTGATTATGAATATCTATTCCGGTCTGTTCAATAAGTAGTCAAAAGTGTTCATTATGTCCGATAATACTCCTGAATGGCTTGTGTATCTGATTAAATGCTGGTATATTTGTCGCAAAAAAGAGAGAGTATGGATATTCAGAGTGTTCCTAAAATAGGTATTTCTTCGGTAGTTCATTCCAAACATATAGATGCCGACCATATTGATGTTATGGATAATGATATAGCACTTTTCGATACGGAGAGCGTTATATCATTGTATAATGGACCTACCAAACTGGAAGTGCTGACTGTAGGGCTTTGCCTGGAAGGTACTGGTGCATTTAATATTAGTTTGCGTGAATTTGAGTTGTCTCCCGGATTGATGGTGATAGCGTTGCCCAGCCAGATTATTGAACAGCGGTGCTTTAGTCCCGATTTTAAGGGAATATTTTTTGCTGTGTCAAAGAATATGTTGGAGGTGTTGCCTAAAATAGGGAATGTGCTTTCCTTATTTCTCTATCTGAAAGACTATCCGTGTCTCGCCCTTCACTCGCACGAGCAGGAGGTTGTGAAGGAATATCATATGTTTATCAGGAAGAGATTGAGAAATAAGGAGGGGGTGTACCGTAAAGAGGTTGTGATGGGATTGATGCAGGGGTTCTTTTTCGAACTGTATAATATTCTTAATAACCATGTACCTGCCAATACTGTCACAGTGAAGAATAAAAGTCGGAAAGAATATATTTTTGAACGTTTCTATGAGTTTTTAGTAGAGTCCTACCAGTCTGAACGCAGTGTGAAATTCTATGCCGATCAGTTATGTCTGACACCGAAGCATCTTTCGGGAGTAGTGAAAGAGGTCAGTGGGAAAACAGTGGGAGAGTGGATTGACGAATTGGTGATTCTGGAGGCGAAAGCACTTCTGAATTCTTCAAGTATGAATATACAAGAGATTGCCGACCGGCTGAATTTTGCAAACCAGTCTTTCTTTGGAAAATACTTCAAACATTACACCGGTATGTCTCCTAAGGAATACCGGAAAAGCCGCTAAATTTATAAAACACCGGAACGTACACGGCTTAATGTCTCCGGTGTCATTAGAAGATAGGAGGCGATGTACGCCAAAGGTGCACGTTTGATGATTTCCGGATGTGTTTCGAGCAGGAGGTTATAGCGTTCGCGGGCGGATTCAAAACGCCAGGAGTCTGCTTTAATCTGCGATACGATTAGGGAGTATTCCAGTATCTTCTGGTAGAACATATTGATCTCCCAATTTTCTCTTGCCAACTTTTGTATCATATCACGGGGGAATAGGTAAATGATGGAAGGTTCCAGAGTTTCCACTATCAGCCGCGTAGGTTCTTGTTTCAAGAAACTTTCGATACACATCACGATGCAGCCTTCGTATGAGAAATGTTCGGTTATGTCTTTTCCATTTTTGTAATAATACTGCCTAAGCATACCTTTGCCAACAAAAACGAGTTCGTGAGCTACTTCTCCTTCATTCAGCGCTATTGCTCCTTTGGGAAATTCTTCACGGATCAATATGTTTTCTATCTGCCGTCTTCCTTCTATGCTCATTTCCGGAAAGCGGGAATTAACAACAGCATTTACGGTATCTCTTAATAGTGTATCCATGTCTTTTTGTCTTGGTGTGTGCAAAAATACTAAAAACGGTTGACATAAATCATGTGTGGTACAAAAAAGATGTATATTTGTCCGCAAAATCAAAATGTAGTTGATAATGAATAAGATAATAAAGTTGGCAGTGTTGCTGTTCTGTTTTAGTGGTTGTGTAAGGGATAATGATGCTATTTATTATCCGGTTGGCAACGTGGATGTGGAAAGAGGCGGTCCGGCTTTGGAGGCTGGAAAGGGTGATTTGATAGCCCGTAGTTATAATACCGAAGATTATGTACTGGACACGCTCGCGCAATATCCGGGTGATCCGACGCTCGGTAAATTGACATTTATGGTTAGTCTGAGAAACCGGTTGACTGATCAGGAGGTGAGTGGTTTTAATGGTGTCGGTCAATCCAAACTAACGATGAGTCTTGGATATAAAGACGGCAACTATCCGGCAGAAAGCCAGGTCCCTGTTTATACTTCGCCCGACGTGACTGCCAGTTATGCCATCAAACTCCGTTTAAAAGGAGAATTGACCTTAACAGGAGATGAATGGATGATTGATTATATTTATGCTCAATTAGCCGGCTTATTCCAGCCTTATCCTCCTACGTCTTTCCCGGAAGTGTTTATGTGTAAAGGGGGTGAACAATCGTATGCTACGTTCGATTCTTTCCGCAGAACTTGGACGTTCGATATAACTTATGATCGTTCCAACCTTTCTTTCAGCCAACTGTATTTCAATCTGTTTGTGAATCTGGCAGGTCAGAAAAGGGAGGACAGAGTCCGGTTGAGGATTGATAAGGAATCTTACTTCGAGATCTATAAAGAAAAAGAGAGTCCATTAATGGGATAGCGCGATAATAATGCAAGATGAAAATTTACGCAAAATTTGCACCATTTTCTTTAATAATACCCATTTATAACGCCTAAAAACGATACTTTGATATAGATATAAGGCAATAAAAAAGCCTCTTACTTGTTTGTAAGAGGCTGATAATCAAGTGGTAGTGGGTACGAGAATCGAACTCGTATTACATGCGTGAGAGGCATGTGTCCTAACCGTTAGACGAACCCACCGGAATTTGATAGATTTAAAAAGAGCCAAGTCTACAAAACTTAGCTCTTTTTTATTTTGAGATTTTGCGGAAGCTGGGGGATTCGAACCCCCGGTACCCTTACGAGTACGTCAGTTTAGCAAACTGGTGGTTTCAGCCACTCACCCAAACTTCCTTGAACCCGCATTCTCTCTCAAATGCGGTGCAAATATAGGGGGAACTTTTGGACTACGCAAATCTTTTAGCAAGATTTTTTTTACCTGTTTTTTGTAAAATGAGATAACCTGCTATGTTTCAAATGTTAAACGGAGGAATTTTTTTTTCGAAAGCTTTTAAATTTTATCGATGAGCGGACGACTTGAAACATATTGACGCTATCCGTTCATTATAGTGACGGTATCTTCATGGGATAGGGTAATCATCGGGATTGGATAGTGACGGTATATTTAACCTTGGAAAAGGGCATAAAAAAAGGCTATCTATCCCAGACAGCCAATCTTTTGTTAACCTTAAATCTAATACTATGAAAAACACAGTACAAATATACGGACTTCTGGTGAATTTGCAAATAAAACAAGAAAAAAGAGATGTTTTATAACATTGATTAAATATTTGATTCTTCAATTCTATTTTTATTAAGATTTTCAGCGTTTTGAACACTATATTCCCAATATTTATCACATAATTTCAGATAACTGGTCTCTGCACTTTTGCCTCCTAAAGAAATGGCATACATCTTTGTCTGTTTTGCTTTTGCATGTTCTATGGACCGGGATAGCAGTTTATCGACGGGACGCATCTCAAAATCCGATACGGTGATGATGTCTGCTTCCATATATCCTTCTTCGCTGATTTTTCGCAGAGCATGCGTGATGACCGGTTCCATATCTGTTCCACCATGAAAAGATTGGCTTAGGAAATCGACAAGGCGGTCGAAGCTACTTCCTAAATCGGTTATTTCAATACACTCGATATCATCGGAGAAAAGGATGACGTAACATTTCCGATGTTGTACTTCTGTCAATTCGGCAATGGCAAGTAGAGTAGATTTCGCGATTCTTTCCCGTTCTCCTGCCATAGAACCGGAAGTGTCCAGACAAACGATGAAAGGGCCTTCAGCTTCTTCGGAAACTTCATTTCCTGCTGTTTTCTTATCATTGATGGTTTGCTTCTCGTGCGATTGATAATCGATGACTTGTAGTCTCTTCTCTATGAAACGCTCGAAAAATACGGGTTGCAGGCTCTTTTCCGCCAGATAACAATATTCCAGAGGGAGAAGACTATTCAAATCATTACCTTCACAAATGCCTGCAATATCGCTTCGGGTGGCGTGAGATATAATTTGTTCCCGATGAATACCTGCGGTCATTTTGAAACGTTTCCGGCTACTTTGGTGTTTCTTGCCTAAGATTTCTACCAGTTCGCGGATAACGGGATTCCGCTTGATCGTTTCTTCGTATTCTAAAATCTGTTCCGCTATCTGTTTATGATTGCGAAGCAGCCAGACGAGGCGTGAGCCACCGCGTACCGGAAGATTTTTGGCTAATGACAGTTGAATGCGGTAGAAATCCTCACAGAGTTGCTCGATATGTTCCATCTGATAGTTGAACTCATTGTTCGAGAGCAGCGTATGCCACTTGTCGAAAAAGAGAGTCCGCAACGCTTTCCATTCTTTGGAACGCGGGCTGATTACATCAAAACGTTGGAGATAGTATTTTACGTTGAGGTCTACCAGGTGATATTTCATGGAGAAGGGGTATGCGCTGTTTTTCAGGAATTGAAGAAACTTTGCGTCCGATGCTTCATTCATTTCATGAAAGTATTCCCATTGCGATGCATAGCGGGAGTAGAAATCTTGCAGGGAGGGTTGTGTGTGACGAAAATATAGGTGAATGTCCGCATCCAGTTCTTCGGGACGGATAATCTGATTGTGCAGTTGTTCGTTGTATACATCATAGGCTATTCCCTGCAATTTTTCGTAATAAATGTCTTGCAGGTGTTTGAGCCTAATACTCTCTGTTCTCTTGTTCATGGGCATGAGCGATGATGCGAAGTTCATTCCGGTAGTTCTCTATGATATGTGCAGTCTCTCCCAAGATTCGCTTAATCTTGCTTTTTTGCGATGAACTTAAGAAAAGATGTTCCTTGGTGTATGCTGTTTCCCGCTCGGAGATTGTTTTATATTCTACTTCCATTTGCTGAAGTAAATCTATTACTTCCTGCAATGTAAATTCGAACGGAGTGCTGTCGTCCTGCTGTGCTGGCAAAGGTTCGCAATTGTCATAACATAGTAGTGGATACTCCTGATTGTTGATGAAAACGGATCGTTTTCCTTTTCGGAGGGAATAAATATTCTTTTGTGCGATATTTCTGTTCTTTACAAAATCGTAGGCTTTCAGGATTTTGTTGACCGGACGGAATTTATCCTGCTGGATATAAAACAGCCGGTTACTGTCTTTCTTCAAAGACTGGTAATCTGAAGCAAAGATGAGTAAATTTCCGGCAATGTGGTAACCTTCTATGCGATGATAGAAGGTATCTACGACCTGGATTCCCGGATCGCTAAGTTCCCGTAAGCTGTGTTCGGACTTCATGTTTTCTTTCAACGTATCCAGTTTCTGTTCCAGCCGTTTTTCTCCCAATAAATAGGTGTTGATTCCCCGTGCAATCGACTGTTCCACTATGTTTTCGATGATGGGGAGCTGCGAAACTTCATCCCACAGGCAGGCACTCATCAGCAAGCAGTCGGAGAAGTGAATCCCCGGCGATTCGTTCAGATAGGCCGAGGTGCGGAGCAGACCTACTATTTTTTTCCAACGGCGGTCGGATATATAGATGGGAGGGGTGTTTTCATCCCGTCCCGTATTGTACTGTTCGATTTCTCGTTTGATATTGTGAATCAGCTCGAAGATGGTATAGTGAATACCTACTTTCTCACTTTCAGCTTGTATTTGATTGTATAATTCATCGTCTACCTGGAGTTTTGCGGGGATTTCAGGTTCTACCTCCCGTGTAGAAGAGATCATCTGGTCGAAAGCATATTCCTGTTCAATGCATCCCACAAACTGGCGGATCAGGAAACGGTCGTATAAGGCTTCCAGTCCTTCACCCTTTGCGGGTAGTTCGTTGGATGCGGCAATCAGCGCTTTCAGAGGAACACGCACCGTAAATTGTCCGTTGCGATATATCTTTTCATTGATTACCGTCAAAAGAGAATTTTGGATGGCAGGACCGGCTTTCCATATTTCATCCAGAAAGACAATTGATGCTGTCGGCAAGTATCCTTGTGTAATACGTTCGTATGTATCTTCATCTTTCAACTTTGAGATGGACACGGGACCGAATATTTCATCCGGTGTACTGAAACGGGACATCAGATATTCAAAAGCATCCGCATCTTTAAATGCCAGTTTGAGCCTGCGCGCCACTAAGCTCTTGGCTACTCCCGGAGGGCCCAATAGAAAGATACTTTCACCTGCCATGGCAGATAATAGGGAGAGTGCGATGGTATGTTCTTTTTCGAATACTCCCTCATTGAGGGATTTCAGTAGTTGGGTGATATGGGATTTGATTGACTTCATGCGACAGATGATTTCATGTGTTGTTAGCAGGAGGCAAAGATACAAGAATTCTTTGAAATAGACTTCATTGGGGGGGATTTACCCACAGATTTAGGCAATTTCCTCCCGATAAGTAGGAGTTTTCAGTTTCATAAGGAAAATTCATTCTCTACTTTTGTTCTATCGAAAGATTAATGATAGATAATAATTAGAGAACCGTTAAAAATAAAGGAATATGAAAACGAACACATTTAAATACTTCGGTTTGGCTTTGATGGCCGTATTGATGGTAAGTTTTACCTCTTGCGAAGTGGAAATAGATAGTTTCTATGATGATGATCATAATGGTGCAGGGTACTATAATCGTTCGGCTGATTTATGTAGTCGTACTTGGGTTAGTTTCTACCGGGACATGGACGGTAACTATTGCCGTCAGGAACTGGACTTCTTTTTAGATCGTACGGGAATTGACTATATACGGGTGGAATATCCTAACGGAGCAGTAGAGCAATATGAATATAATTTCCGTTGGAGCTGGGAGAATTATGCGCAGACTTCCATTCGTATGTCATACGGACCGAATGATGTTTCATACCTGGATGATGTGTACATCGGTGGAAACAGGTTAAGCGGTTATCTGGACGGACGAAATAACTTTGTAGAGTTTCAGGGGAAATGATGAAAGATAAAGAGGAAAGAAACAGAGGGAAAAGATCGTTTGAAGGATAACAAGATGCAGGTGAAAAGAGAAGGATAAGGAAGTTAAGATAGAAATAGGATAGTTATTAGGAACAAAATAATAGGTAACGAAGTAAAAGGGGAATCAATAAGATTTCAGGATATATGAATCAGGGTATCAATAGGGCGTGAAATGAAAGCTTAAAAGTTTTGAACCGGACTAAATAGTTTTTATCTTTGCGCCCTATTAGTTTTTATATACATGGAGTGGTTATATAGTCTATTTATCGAACATTCTGCCTTACAGGCTGTTGTGGTACTTTCACTGATTTCTGCCATTGGTCTGGGCTTGGGAAGAGTGCATTTCTGGGGAGTTTCCCTGGGAGTCACTTTTGTTTTTTTTGCAGGTATCCTTGCCGGACATCTCGGGCTTTCGGTCGATCCGCAGATGTTGAACTACGCAGAAAGTTTCGGACTGGTCATTTTCGTTTATTCTCTCGGTTTGCAAGTCGGTCCCGGTTTCTTCAGCTCTTTCCGTAAAGGAGGGGTGACATTGAATATGTTGGCAATGGGAGTTGTTCTGTTGGGAACCTTGTTGACGGTGGTAGCCAGTTATGCAACAGGCGTCTCTCTTCCTGATATGGTCGGTATCCTCTGTGGAGCAACCACGAATACTCCGGCGTTGGGAGCTGCACAACAGACGCTGAAACAGATGGGAATGGACAGCAGTACTCCTGCTTTAGGATGTGCGGTAGCCTATCCGATGGGGGTCGTTGGGGTAATCCTTGCCGTTTTATTAATTCGCAAAGTGTTGGTTCGCAAAGAAGACTTGGAGATAAAAGAGAAAGACGATGCGAACAAAACCTACATTGCAGCGTTTCAAGTACACAATCCTGCTATTTTCAATAAAAGTATCAAGGATATAGCTCGCATGAGCTACCCGAAGTTTGTCATCTCCCGCTTATGGCGTGACGGACATGTCAGTATTCCGACTTCTGACAAGATATTGAAGGAAGGTGACCGTTTGCTGGTGGTAACTGCGGAGAAAGATGCTTTGGCCTTGACCGTGCTTTTTGGTGAACAGGAAAATACGGATTGGAATAAAGAGGACATTGACTGGAATGCGATTGATAGTGAATTGATTTCGCAGCGTATTGTCGTTACCCGTCCCGAACTGAATGGTAAGAAACTCGGGTCACTCCGGTTGAGAAACCATTATGGGATTAACATCAGCCGCGTGTATCGGTCGGGTGTGCAGTTGCTTGCTACTCCGGGATTGGTACTTCAATTAGGAGACCGCCTGACGGTAGTGGGAGAGGCTGCTGCTATTCAGAATGTGGAGAAGGTATTGGGAAATGCTGTAAAAAGTTTGAAAGAACCCAATCTGGTTGTTGTGTTTATCGGCATCGTACTTGGCTTGGCATTGGGAGCTATTCCTTTCTCCTTTCCGGGTGTCAGTACTCCTGTGAAGCTGGGATTGGCGGGTGGACCGATTATCGTTGGTATCCTTCTGGGAACTTTTGGACCGCGGATACACATGATTACCTATACCACCCGTAGTGCGAATCTGATGCTGCGTGCCTTGGGGCTTTCCATGTATCTTGCTTGTCTGGGACTGGATGCCGGAGCTCATTTTTTTGACACCGTATTCCGTCCGGAAGGTTTGTTATGGATCGCTTTGGGGGCCGGATTGACTATTGTTCCAACCGTGTTGGTCGGGTTTGTAGCTTTCAAGATGATGAAGATTGATTTCGGTACTGTATCCGGTATGTTGTGCGGAAGTATGGCAAATCCGATGGCACTGAACTATGTGAACGATACCATTCCCAGCGACAATCCATCCGTAGCCTATGCGACTGTTTATCCGCTGTGTATGTTCCTGCGGGTAATTATCGCTCAAGTGTTGTTGATGTTCTTGTTAAATTGAGAATTGAGAATTGAAAATTGAGAAATGATGGATTTGTAAATAAAAAGAAGTCATTTCTTAATCAGGAATCGTTTAAAATAGATAAATTTGTAACTAGAAAAGGAGAGGAGTTAATAAATTCCTTTTTTGAGTTACTAAATGGTAAGTTGTCAATGAATAATAAGTTGCCAATTAATAAATTGTAAATAGTAAAATAGTAAATAGAATGACTGCTCAAAGTAACATAACTCCTGAAAGCATTGTGAGTGATCTCCGTTACCTGCAACTGCTTTCCCGAAGTTTTCCTACCATTGCCGATGCCAGTACGGAAATAATCAACTTGGAGGCTATCTTAAATCTACCTAAAGGGACGGAACATTTCCTGACTGATATTCATGGAGAATATGAAGCTTTTCAGCATGTATTGAAAAATGCTTCCGGTGCGGTAAAACGTAAAGTAAATGAAATATTCGGCAATACTCTCCGTGAAGCTGAAAAGAAAGAAATCTGCACGTTGATTTACTATCCCGAAGAGAAACTCCAATTGGTGAAGGCCCGTGAAAAGGATCTGGACGATTGGTATCTGATTACGCTGAACCAACTGGTGAAGGTCTGTCAGAACGTGTCTTCCAAATATACCCGTTCGAAGGTTCGTAAATCACTGCCTGCCGAATTCTCTTATATCATTCAGGAGTTATTGCACGAATCGTCTATCGAACCGAACAAGCATGCTTATATTAATGTAATTATCAGCACGATTATCACTACGAAGCGTGCCGACGATTTCATTATCGCTATGTGTAATTTGATTCAGCGCTTGACTATTGATTCTCTTCATATCGTAGGAGATATTTACGACCGTGGTCCCGGTGCGCATATCATTATGGATACATTGTGCAATTACCACAACTTCGATATCCAATGGGGAAATCATGATATTCTTTGGATGGGAGCAGCTTCCGGTAATGATAGTTGTATCGCTAATGTGATACGTATGTCCATGCGCTACGGTAATCTGGGTACGCTTGAAGACGGGTACGGAATCAATTTGCTTCCATTGGCTACTTTTGCAATGGATACGTATGCCGATGATCCTTGCACGATCTTCATGCCGAAAATGAACTTTGCCGATGCTCATTATAATGAGAAGACTTTGCGTCTGATTACTCAAATGCATAAAGCCATTACCATTATCCAGTTTAAACTGGAAGCTGAAATCATCGACCGCCGTCCGGAATTCGGAATGGCTAATCGTAAACTTCTGGAGAAGATTGATTTTGAACGTGGTGTCTTTGTGTACGAAGGAAAAGAATATGCTTTGCGCGATACCAACTTCCCGACTGTAGACCCGGCAAATCCTTACCGGTTGACTGAAGAAGAACGCGAATTGGTAGAAAAGATTCATTATTCATTTATGAATAGCGAGAAATTGAAGAAGCATATGCGTTGTCTGTTTACCTATGGCGGCATGTATCTGGTTTCAAACTCGAATCTTCTTTATCATGCTTCTGTTCCTCTGAATGAGGATGGCAGTTTTAAGCATGTCAAAATACGTGGAAAGGAATACTGGGGACATAAATTGCTGGATAAAGCCGACCAACTGATCCGTACCGCTTACTTCGATGAAGAAGGAGAGGAGGATAAGGAATTTGCTATGGATTATATCTGGTATATGTGGTGTGGTCCGGAGGCTCCCTTGTTTGATAAGGATAAGATGGCGACTTTTGAGCGTTATTTCCTAGAAGATAAAGAGTTACATAAAGAAAAGAAGGGCTATTATTACACATTGCGTAACCGGGAAGATATTTGTGACCAGATTTTGACAGAGTTTGGAGTTTTAGGGCCTCATTCGCATATTATCAACGGTCATGTGCCTGTGAAAACGATTCAGGGAGAACAACCCATGAAAGCCAATGGCAAGCTTTTCGTTATTGATGGTGGCTTTTCGAAAGCTTATCAACCGGAAACGGGAATTGCGGGATATACACTTGTTTATCATTCTCATGGTATGCAGCTCGTACAGCATGAACCGTTCCAGTCCCGTCAGAAAGCCATTGAAGAGGGGCTTGATATCAAATCGACCAACTTTGTTCTCGAATTTAATTCGCAACGAATGATGGTGAAAGATACCGATAAGGGAAAAGAACTGGTGACTCAAATACAGGATTTGAAGAAATTGCTTGTTGCTTATCGTACTGGTCTGATAAAGGAGAAGGTTTGAAATGAATGTTATTCCTTTGCAATATGAAATTCAATAACTTTTAGTGCATTGAGTGATTCGTTCCACCTAGGTGGGACTAAACGGTGACCCGGATGGGACGAAAGGAAAACCATGGTGGAACGAAACAAACATCCAGGTGGAACGAATTATCATTAGTAAAGCAATATCTTGATATTAGTGTTTTAATCTTTTCAGCAGTATATCTTGCCCGATTCTTGTTTAGAAAAGAACAATACCTGCTTCTATAATCGCTCCTTTATCGTAATTGCTTGATTTATTATAGAATCTGGTTAACCCATAACCGCCTGTCGCAAAGATACCGAACTTCTTGGTAAATTGATATTCCAGATTGGCACGTGCCTGCAATGCGTACAAACGTTTCGGAATCACCTCGTCTTTGTTATCGAACGCCTCGATATGCTGGTAGCCAAGGTCTCCGCTGATGGATAAGCCTTTGTAAAGAGGAAATGACAGACCGGCACGATAGGATGCACTTGCCGAAAACTTATCATTCAATCCTTGATACATGGAGCCGACTCCCAGAATAGTATAAAACAATTGGTTCTTAAAGCGTACACCTATATTGGCAGGCGTAGCATTTCCACCATATACCATCATTTGCACTTTTGTATCAGGATTCGCATTCACCAGTCCGAGTTGGAACCCCTTCATATCTTCCCTGTAATAATTGACAAGGCCAATTTGAAGCCCGCGTGCCTGCGTTGCATAATTACATAATGCTATTTGCACCCCATTCAGTTTCGATGCGGTTATGTTGGCAATTCCTGCAATCTGCAAGCCGTTCATGTGTTCGCCTACCACATTCAAAAGTCCGGAAGCCATCAAACCGCCGAAGCTCTGTCCTGTGATATTTGCCGCTCCGGAAAAGTGTAGCCCCGAAGCCATATTGCCCGTCACATTCATGAAACCACTCATCATTACCCCCGAGGTATTATCTCCTCCGATGCTGGTTAAGCCGGATATGATTACTCCCTGCGTTCTGTCACCGGTGATATTTACCAGTCCGGCAGCAGAAAGTCCTACGGTGTTGTTACCGCTGATATTACTGATACCGGCCAGCTGGACACCCCTCATTGTTCCACCTGCCAGATTGGCTAATCCGGTGATCTGTACTCCGTTCATGTCACCATGTACCACACTTCCCAATGCATTGATGCCCACACCGTTCAGACGGTTCATTGTAGACAGGAGACCGATGTTCACATAAGTCGTCTGTGTACTGTCATGCGGTTGCGTACAAATATCTTTCCAGATGGATATATTAATACCTGCACTCTTGTTCTGTGCCGGTAAACAAACGGCAGCCATTAGTATAGCTGCCGTGAATATTGTTTTCTTTATCTTCATTCCTTTCTCTTTTCGGTTTAAGTTATATCTCTATGCAGCTAACTTTATATTAGCCTTTTGCTTCCTGATATAAATAACGTTTGATGCTCTTCTTCGGTGTCTTTTCGAATTCTTCCGGATAGATTTTCATCTTGGATATTTGGCTGTAGGCCGGTAGCATATCATTCAGTGCCACACGGTTTTCTTCCATTATTTGCTCGATGTCTTCATTCTTGAGACCGTGAGCGAAAGCGTCGTCAAAATCAGGATAAACAAGTCCGACAAGTTTTTCGTTTTGCTGAACGATAATACTTTCAGCCACGTATGGCAGGTTGTTCAATTTATCTTCAATTTCTTCCGGGTAGATATTCTGTCCGCTGGCACTCAATAACAGGTTCTTGCTGCGTCCTCTGATCGTAACATTTCCTTCGGCATCCATCAAAGCCAGGTCACCTGTATGCAGCCATCCGTCTTTGTCGATAACTTCTTGGGTAGCTTCTTCGTTTTTGTAATATCCCAACATCACATTCGGGCCCTTACATACGATTTCGCCAACAATGTTTTCGGGATCAGATGACAACACTTTCACATCCATACGTGGCACAGCTTTTCCGCATGAACCCGGTTTGAATCTTCTCCAATCCTCGTAGCAGATAATCGGACCACATTCCGTCATTCCATATCCTACTGTATAAGGGAAATCAATCATTTTCAAGAACTGTTCTACTTCCTGATTGAAAGCAGCACCTCCTACAATAACAGCTTTGAAGTTTCCGCCGAATGCCTTAATCATTTCTTCGCGTACCGTTGCTTTTATCTTGTCATTGATGATAGGTACTTTTAGTAAGATCTTCATTGCAGGAGTTTCCAGTTTCGGAAGTACGCTCTTCTTGATGATTTTTTCGATGATAAGCGGTACGGCAACAATCAGATTCGGTTTCACCTCTTCGAAAGCTTGGAAAATGATTTTCGGACTCGGCATGCGGGTAAGGAAGTAGATGTGGCAACCCACGGAGAACTCATAAAGGAATTCGAAAGCCAGTCCGTACATATGTGCCATAGGGAGCATGGATACGATCTTATCTCCGGCTTGCAGGTCTAACACTTCAAAAGCAAATTTGGTATTCGACCACAGACTGCGATAGGGGAGCATTACTCCTTTCGAGTAACTTGTTGTTCCTGAAGTATAATTGATAACAGCCAGTTCTTCCGGTTCATCCTTATGATATGCGATATGCTCTGTGCGGAAATTCTTCGGATATTTTTTGCCGAACATTTCGTTCAGATGCTCGCGTGCATAAGTCAGTCGTTCGCTGCGTGACACTAGCAGGGTGAAGTCGTTCATCATCAGGATACCCTCCAGTAGCGGCATTGCCGACTCATTCAGGTTTTCCCATACCATATCTCCTACAAGCAGTAATTTTGCTTCGGAATGGTTGACGATGTTATGTATATTGTCCGCTTTAAATTCATGGAGAATGGGTACAACAACTGCCCCATACGTCAGTGTAGCAAGGAAAGTGACTCCCCAATGAGAGCTGTTTCTTCCGCAAACAGCAATCTTGTCTCCTTTGCGGATTCCACTTTCTTCAAAAATGATATGGAGTTTTTCGATCTTGCGAGCTACGTCTTTATACTGTAATGTTGCACCTTTATAATCGGTCAGGGCATCCAAGTCCCAATTATTTTTGATACTATTCTCAATGTAGGCTATAAAACTTTGTTCCATTGTTTTGCACATTTGGTATTAATTTGTGCAAATATAGCAATTATATTAAGAATGAAGAATTAAGAGGGAAGAATTTTTGGAAATGGGGGAAGGGCGATGCGGTGAGATCGCGACAGGCCGGTAGGAAGAAAGAATATGATTATAGCTAATTTCATTATGCTATAACCAAAAATCGTTATGCTATAATCAAAAAAAAATATGCTATAAGCAAAAATAATTCTGCTCATAGCATATTGATTGATTCTTTAGATTCTTATTTCAAGTACCATTCGTACATTCTTTGTACGCCTTCCTCGATTTCAATTTTATGGTGCCACCCCAAAGCGTGCAGTTTCGAAGGATCGGTCAGCTTGCGCATAGTGCCGTCCGGTTTGCTGCTGTCGAAGGTCAGTTTTCCTTGATACCCTACAGTTTCTACAATACGTTCGGCCAGTTGGCGGATGGTGATTTCCTTACCGGTGCCGATGTTGATGTGGCAGTTGCGGATATCTTTGCTACCTTCTTTATAGGTATCTTTGAAGTCTACGTGCTCCATAACAAAGACACTGGCATCCGCCATTTCTTCGCTCCAAAGGAACTCGCGGAGTGGAGTACCTGTACCCCAAAGAGTGACTTCCGTTTCGCTGATTCCGTATTTTTGCAGAATAGCCAGGATTTCTTCTTTCGGACTGTCGCCATTCACACCTTCCACCGGACGCAGATTCATATCCTTACGTACAGCTTCCCAGTTTCCTTCTTTCAGACAGTGTGCCAGATGAATCTTACGGATCATGGCAGGCAGTACATGACTGCGTTCCAAGTCGAAATTATCATTCGGTCCGTAAAGGTTTGTCGGCATCACAGCGATGTAGTTCGTTCCATATTGCAGGTTGAAACTTTCGCACATTTTCAGTCCGGCAATTTTAGCGATTGCATACGGTTCGTTGGTATATTCCAACGGTGAAGTAAGCAATACGTCTTCCTTCATCGGCTGTTCGGCGTCACGTGGATAAATACACGTGCTACCCAGAAAGAGCAACTTCTTTACATGGTGGCGGAAGCTCTCTCCGATGATATTCTGTTGAATTTGCAGATTCTTATAGATGAAGTCGGCACGGTAGATGCTGTTCGCCATGATACCACCCACAAAGGCAGCAGCAAGGAATACATATTCCGGTTGTTCTTCATCGAAAAAATTACGGACAGCCGCGCCATCCAGCAGATCAAGCTCTTTGTGAGTGCGGCCTACCAGATTTGTGTATCCTTTATCCTGCAAATTCTTCCAGATAGCAGATCCCACAAGTCCGCGGTGTCCTGCCACATATATCTTTGCATTCTTTTCCATTCTATCTTTTATTAGTTCACCACAGAGGACGCAGAGGACACGGAGGATTTTATTTTTTCCTCTGTGTCCTCGGTGTCCTCTGTGGTGAAATGAAATTCATTTAGTGTTTGGTAGCAATCATTCGTCTCACTTTCTCCATATCGTGGCGAACCATGATGCTTACCAGTTCTTCGAATGATGTTTTACGCGGATCCCAACCCAACAGTGTTTTAGCTTTTGTCGGGTCGCCCAGCAGCTGTTCTACTTCTGATGGACGGAAATACTTCGGATCAACTTCTACCAGAGATTTTCCGGTAGCTACATCGATACCTTTTTCATTTACGCCTTCACCTTCCCAACGAAGTTCGATCCCTGCTTCTTTGAATGCTAACGTTGCGAATTCGCGCACCGTGTGCATTTCTCCAGTAGCAATAACGAAATCTTCGGGAACATCATGTTGCAGGATCAGCCACATACATTCGATGTAATCTTTGGCATATCCCCAGTCGCGGCGTGCATCCAGATTACCCAGATACAGTTTGTCCTGTTCGCCCTGTGCGATACGTGCGGCAGCAAGCGAAATTTTACGGGTAACGAACGTCTCACCACGGCGTTCGCTCTCGTGATTGAACAAAATACCGTTTACTGCAAACATACCATAGCTTTCGCGGTAGTTTTTAGTAATCCAGAAACCATATTGTTTGGCTACCCCATACGGAGAACGGGGATAGAATGGAGTTGTCTCTTTTTGTGGAACTTCCTGCACCTTACCGAACAATTCGGAAGTAGAAGCCTGATAGATGCGGGTTTTCTTTTCCAGTCCCAGGATGCGTACAGCTTCGAGCATACGCAACGTACCGATAGCATCTGCTTCGGCAGTGTATTCCGGAACGTCGAACGAAACCTTCACGTGGCTTTGAGCTGCGAGATTGTAGATTTCATCCGGTTGCACCTGTTGAATAATACGAATTAACGAACTAGAATCTGTCATATCCCCATAATGCAGATTAATCGTACGTTTCTGTTTCATGTCGCGCACCCACTCGTCAAAATACAAATGTTCAATACGCCCTGTATTGAACGAAGAAGAACGACGGAGTATACCGTGTACTTCGTAACCTTTTTGCAATAGAAATTCGGCAAGATAAGAACCATCTTGTCCGGTGATGCCTGAAATTAGGGCTTTTTTCATACGCTAATTATTTATATAATTGAAAATGTGGGTGCAAATGTCGGCATTTTTTGTGACCCATCCAAGTGACTTTCCAATTATTTTTCAGCACAGTCATTCAGCACGGTTTTTTCCCATTATTTTGTCGATAATCAAAGCGATAGCTCCGTCTCCCGTCACATTGCAGGCAGTGCCGAAACTGTCCATGGCGATGTAAAGCGCAATCATCAAAGCTTGTGCCGATTCGTCGAAACCGAGCATGGATTGCAGAATCCCCAGGGAAGCCATGATTGCTCCACCCGGAACTCCCGGAGCGGCTACCATTGTGATACCCAGCATAAAGATAAACCCGGCGAACAGGGGGAAGTCGAACGGCATTCCCTGCATCATCATCAATGCCAGTGCGCAGGCTACGATTTTCAATGTGCTGCCCGATAGATGGATGGTGGCACATAGCGGAATCACGAATCCGGCCACTTCGGCAGATACTCCGTTCTTTTTGGCCTGTTCCAGCGTCACGGGGATGGTGGCTGCGGATGATTGTGTGCCCAATGCCGTGAAGTAAGCCGGCAGCATTTTGCTAAGCAATTTGAATGGATTTTTATGCACAAACAATGCCGCAATGGAATACTGAAAAACTAACAGGAAAATATGAAGAACGAAGATGACTCCGATAATTTTAATAAACACCATCAGGATAGAATATACTTGTCCCGAATGTGTCATGTTGAGGAATATGCCGAAAATATAAAGCGGCAGCAAAGGCAGAATGACGGCACTTATCATTCGTACGATAATTTCCTGAAAATCACGTGCCACATTTTTCAATGCGTCGCTGTTGAGTGACGCCAGTCCTAACCCCAGTGTGAAAGCTAAAACCAGGGCTGTCATCACGTTCATCAGCGGCGGAATGGAAACGGAGAAGTAGGGGAGGATTCCCTGCGCTGCGCTTACTTCTTCAAGTGGCGCACCCGGTTCGATAAGTGAGGGAAATATTGTGACTCCTGTGAAGTAGGAGAGAAAGCCGGAAAAAAGAGTAGCGAAGTAAGCGATCAAAGCAGTCAGGAGCAGCATTTTTCCTGCACCTTTCCCGATGTCGGCAATAGCCACAGTGACCAGCCCGACGATAATCAATGGGATAGAGAAATTGAGAAATTCACTGAAAATGCCATTGAACGTAACAAATATTCGCACTAGCGGAGCCGGGAAAACTGTGCCGATGGCAATACCCAAAATGATGGCGATAACGATGCGTGCCAGCAAACCGATTTTGATCTTCTTCATCCTTGATTTTATTTGTAGACTACAAAAATAATGTTTTAATCTAAAATCTTGCGAACAAATGTGCATTTTAAATGTTACTAAGATAAAGAATATTCAAAATATACAAGTTATGGCAAATCAGAATAAAACAGATATCGGACTTATCGGCTTGGCTGTGATGGGCGAGAATCTTGCTTTAAACATGGAGAGTAAGGGATGGCACGTGTCGGTATATAACCGTACTGTTCCCGGAGTAGAAGAGGGGGTGGTAGAGCGCTTCCTGAATGGTCGTGCAAAAGGTAAAAACATCGAAGGGTTCACGGATATAAAGGCATTTGTAGATTCGATAGCTATTCCCCGTAAGATTATGATGATGGTTCGTGCCGGAAGTCCGGTAGACGAACTGATGGATCAGCTTTTCCCGTTGCTTTCACCGGGAGACATTCTTATTGATGGCGGTAATTCTAATTACGAAGATACTGACCGTCGTGTCCAACTGGCGGAATCAAAGGGATTTTTTTTCGTCGGTAGCGGTGTGTCCGGTGGTGAGGAGGGAGCCTTGAATGGCGCTTCTATTATGCCCGGCGGTTCGGAAAAAGCATGGCCGGAAGTGAAACCGATTCTTCAGAGTATTGCGGCAAAAGCTCCGGACGGCACTCCTTGTTGCCAATGGGTGGGTCCTGCCGGCTCCGGTCATTTTGTGAAGATGATTCACAACGGTATCGAATATGGTGATATGCAACTGATTGCTGAAGCCTATTGGGTGATGAAAAAGTTGCTTGATCTGACCAATGAGGAAATGGCTGATGTCTTTGCCCGTTGGAACGAAGGCAAACTTCGCAGTTATCTGATTGAAATCACCGCCAACATTCTGCGGCATAAAGACAAATCCGGAGGTTATCTCATTGATAAAATTCTGGATGCAGCCGGACAGAAAGGAACCGGTAAATGGTCGGTTATCAATGCGATGGAACTCGGTATGCCGTTAGGGCTAATTGCCACGGCGGTATTCGAACGAAGCCTTTCTTCACAGAAAGACTTGCGTCACTTGGCTTCCAAGCAATTCCAGTGTCAACATACACAACCTATATATAATAAGGCGGAACTCGTAAAGAATATTTTTTCTGCTCTTTATGCTTCCAAACTCGTCTCTTATGCCCAGGGATTCGCCGTGTTGCAACGTGCTTCCGACGCTTTCGGCTGGCATCTCGACCTGGCTTCCATTGCACGTATGTGGCGTGGGGGATGCATCATCCGCAGTATATTCCTGAACGATATTGCCGCTGCCTTCGAAGCCACCGACAAGCCTAAACACTTGTTGTTGGCTCCTTATTTTAAAGAAGAAATGAAGACATTGCTTCCCGGATGGAAGAGTCTGGTGGCGGAAGCCATGAAAGAAGAACTTCCCGTTCCTGCTTTCTCTTCTGCCCTGAACTATTTCTATTCGCTCACTTCTGCCGATTTGCCCGCCAACCTTGTGCAGGCACAACGCGATTATTTCGGTGCGCACACTTTTGAGCGTAAGGATGAGTTGCGCGGACAGTTCTTCCACGAGAACTGGACAGGCCACGGAGGAGATACGAAATCGGGTACATATAATGTTTAAATAGAAAAATAGTTTTGAAATGATAAATTATATTTCACCACAGAGGACACGGAGGACACAGAGGTTTTATATTTTATTTACTATAGAGTAACACAGAGTTTCACGTATTTATAATTGTATTTATCGCTCTGTTTTACTTGCAGAAAGAGAGAGAAGAACTCTGTGTTCTCCGTGTCCTCTGTGGTGGACTCATAAATGATTATTTACCATTTCAAAACATAAATCAAAACAATTCTTGAATGATGGATAAATTTGCAATGATAATTTTCGGTGCGTCGGGTGACTTGACCAAGCGTAAGCTGATGCCTGCCCTTTACTCCCTTTACCGTGAAAACCGGTTGACCGGAGAGTTTTCCATATTGGGTATCGGGCGTACGGTCTATTCTGACGATAACTACCGTTCCTATATATTAGAAGAACTGCAACAGTTCGTCAAGTCCGAAGAACAGGACGCAGCTCTTATGGCTTCGTTTGTCTCCCATCTCTACTATTTACCGATGGACCCGGCAAAAGAAGAAGGTTACCCACAACTCCGCCAACGTCTGGTGGAATTGACTAACGAGGTAGATCCGGACAATTTGCTGTTCTACCTTGCCACTCCGCCATCACTTTACGGAGTAGTGCCCATCTACTTGAAAGCTGCCGGACTTAACACTCCCCATTCGCGCATCATCGTCGAAAAACCTTTCGGCTATGATCTCGAATCGGCACTTGAACTGAATAAAACGTATGCCTCTGTTTTCAATGAGCATCAAATTTACCGTATCGACCATTTTCTCGGTAAGGAAACGGCCCAGAATGTACTGGCTTTCCGTTTTGCCAATGGTATCTTCGAACCTCTCTGGAACCGTAACTATATCGACTACGTTGAGATTACAGCCGTAGAAAATCTGGGTATCGAGCAACGTGGCGGGTTCTATGAAACGGCAGGTGCGCTGCGGGATATGGTGCAGAACCATCTGATACAGCTTGTAGCCCTTACGGCTATGGAACCGCCTGCTGTTTTCAATGCAGACAATTTCCGTAATGAAGTGGTGAAGGTCTACGAATCTCTTACTCCATTGAACGATGTCGATTTGAACGAACATATTGTTCGCGGACAATATACAGCCTCCGGTAGTAAAAAGGGATACCGTGAAGAAAAAGGAGTGGCTCCCGATTCGCGCACGGAAACTTATATTGCCATGAAACTGGGCATCAGTAACTGGCGCTGGAGTGGCGTTCCGTTCTACATTCGTACAGGAAAACAAATGCCGACGAAAGTAACGGAAATCGTTGTTCATTTCCGTGAAACACCTCATCAGATGTTTCATTGTGCCGGTGGCAACTGTCCGCGGGCGAATAAATTGATTCTTCGTTTGCAACCGAATGAAGGAATAGTGCTCAAGATCGGAATGAAAGTCCCCGGTGCAGGCTTCGAAGTCCGTCAGGTGACGATGGATTTCAGTTATGCACAGTTGGGCGGTGTGCCTAGTGGCGACGCTTATGCCCGTCTGATAGACGATTGTATTCAGGGTGATCCGACTTTATTTACTCGAAGTGATGCAGTAGAAGCCTCATGGAAATTTTTCGATCCGGTGCTGCGCTATTGGAAAGATAATCCCGACGCACCTCTTTACGGTTATCCCGCAGGTACGTGGGGGCCTTTGGAAAGCGAAGCGATGATGCATGAACATGGGGCCGACTGGACGAATCCTTGTAAGAATTTGACAAATACAGATCAATATTGTGAATTATGAAAATATCAGTTTTTCCCTCATCTATTGAAACTTCACGAGCATTGATACTCCGCCTGGTGGAAATCATGAATGAAGAGCCGGACAGAGTATTCAATATCGCAGTCAGCGGTGGTAATACCCCTGCTCTGATGTTCGATTTATGGGCGAATGAATATCTGGAAATCACCCCTTGGGACCGTATGCGGATTTATTGGGTGGATGAACGTTGTGTGCCTCCCGATGATTCGGACAGTAATTACGGAATGATGCGCAACCTTCTTCTGGGTATCACTCCTATTCTTTATGAGAATGTATTCCGCATCCGTGGAGAGGAAAAGCCTGCGAAAGAGGCGGTTCGCTATTCGGAGTTAGTCCGGCAGCAAGTGCCGTTTAAACGTGGTTGGCCCGAATTCGATATTATACTGTTGGGAGCCGGAGATGACGGACACACTTCTTCCATCTTTCCCGGACAAGAAGATTTGCTGACTTCAAACTCTATTTATGTGGTCAGTGCACATCCCCGTAACGGGCAGAAGCGTATCGCAATGACGGGATATCCCATTCAGAATGCCCGCTATGTCATTTTCCTGATTACCGGAAAAAACAGAGCCGATGTAGTAGAAGAAATCTGTAATTCGGGAGACACTGGTCCCGCAGCCTATGTGGCTCATCATGCGCAAAATGTAGAACTGTTTATGGATAAAGGGGCTGCCGCATATATTGAAGATCCTAATAAAAAGATGAGTTAGAACATAACTATTTCATTGACGAAACTAATAGAAAAAAGAAGAATATGAATCCTTATCAACATTCATTTGGTGGTAATATCCCGCAAGACGTAGCTGGGAAACAAGGCGAAAATGTTATCTTTATTGTTTATGCTTTAAAAGATTCGCCTGAAACTCTTGACAAAGTAAAAGATGTGTGTGCCAATTTTTCGGCCCTGATTCGCAGTATGCGTAACCGTTTTCCCGATATGATGTTCAGTTGTACTATGGGATTTGGAGCTGATGCCTGGAGCCGTCTTTTCCCGGAACAGGGAAAACCCAAAGAACTGAACACTTTCGAAGAGATAAAAGGCGAGAAGCATACGGCAGTTTCTACTCCGGGCGACTTATTGTTTCATATCCGTGCAAAACAGATGGGATTATGTTTTGAGTTTGCTTCCATCATTGATGAGAAACTTCAAGGCGTAGTTGAGCCTGTTGATGAAACTCACGGTTTCAGATATATGGACGGCAAGGCCATTATCGGCTTTGTAGACGGAACGGAGAATCCGGCAGTTGATGAAAATCCCTATCATTTTGCAGTTGTAGGAGAGGAAGATGCTGATTTTGCAGGAGGCAGCTATGTCTTTGTGCAGAAGTATATTCATGATATGGTTGCGTGGAACTCCTTGCCTGTGGAAGAACAGGAGAAAGTGATCGGACGTCGTAAGTTTAACGATGTCGAACTGTCTGACGAGGAGAAACCTCAAAATGCGCATAATGCCGTCACTAATATTGGTGATGACCTGAAAATAGTGCGTGCCAATATGCCGTTCGCCAATACGTCTAAAGGAGAATATGGTACCTACTTCATCGGCTATGCAAGTACGTTCACTACTACCCGGCAGATGTTGGAAAGTATGTTTATTGGCAATCCGGTAGGCAATACCGACCGTTTACTGGACTTTAGTACAGCAGTAACGGGAACACTTTTCTTTGCTCCTTCCTACGATTTACTGGGTGAACTGGGCGAATAAAAAATAAAAGACTGGAGGAGGATTACACTTTGGTAATCTCCTCCACTACATATTGGTCTTTTACTTTCTTGCAAGTACATACGAAGAATTCCGGATGTTTCAGAGCTCCTTGTAAAGTATCAGGAAGAATCATTTCTTTAGTATGACGGTCCATTGCAACCGTTGCATACAGGATACCTTCGCTCTTGCATTTCTCTATTAATTCACTTTTTAGTTCTTCTACACTATATTCCATTTGTGTGATCCTTTGTCACTGCAAAGTTATGGAAAATATGTATATTTTATGCAATTATATTCCTGTAATAAATAAAAAATAGCTCCCTTGTTCGTCCGCCGACGAGGGAGCTATCAACACAAAAACTAAACTAGACTTAACTAAACTATTCTATTCTTGGAATTTCACAATCCCTTTCTGTTCTTTGCAAAGGTAGATATAAAACGGGTTTTGACAAACTATAATCGACAAAAATCACTTTTTTACCGATAAATTCATGAATAATCAGCTCCTTTCGTCAAGAAAAGTCTGAAAAACTTGTTTGTAACTATCGCTGATAGGAATATATGTCTTGTCAAAAACAATACGGCCGCGGTCGATCACGCGTATCTTATCTTTTTGTACGATGAATGAGCGGTGCACACGTATGAAACGGCTGGAAGGTAAAAGTTCCTCCATTGCTTTCATACTCATCAGTGATAGAATGGGTTTGGAAGCATCTTCCGTATATATTTTAATATAATCTTTCAGTCCTTCGATATACATGATTTTCTTCAAGTCCACTTGCACCAGTTTGTAGTCACTTTTCACAAAGATACTGTCTATCTCTTCCGGTTTCTGCACAAGTTCGAACCATTGAAGGGCCTTGTTGGCGGCTTGTAGGAAATCGACGTATGAGATCGGTTTCAGCAGGTAATCGAGTGCATTGACACGATAACCGTCGATGGCATACTGTCCGAAAGCAGTGGTAAACACAATGCGGGTGTGCGGATCTACCATCTTCGAAAACTCCAAACCATTAAGCTCCGGCATCTGGATGTCCAGAAACAGGAGATCAATCTCTTCGCCAGGCAATTCTTTCATTGCCTGAACCGCACTGGAATACTTTCCTACGAGTTGCAGGAACGGGGTTTTATTCACGTAACTCTCTAACAAGCTAAGAGCTAACGGCTCATCGTCAACAATTGCACAACGTAACATCATACTATTTTATATCTAAAGTTCTTATATCCAATGTTTTGAAATCTACTCTTTGATCTTGATGCTTAATCTCGATTCGTATACTTTTTCATCCTTTGAGATGCCTTTCGACCAAGTATAAGCCCCGGGATAAAGAATCTCCAACCGGCGGCTGACTTGCTCCAGTCCCACACCCGAGCCACTTTTATCCTCCACTGTCTTTGGATGATTACTGTTGCGGATTTCGCAAATCACCTCCTTATCATTCTCCGAAAGATGAATACTGATGAAACTCGATTCAGTAGGGGAGATGCCATGCTTGAAAGCATTCTCTATCAATGAGATAAAGATAAGCGGGGCTATAAGCGTCTGGCTGTCGGGCTGAATATCGAATTTAGTAATCATCTGTACATTGGCCGACAAGCGGATGCGCATCAGTTCAATGTAATTCCGGATAAAATCAACCTCCTTACAGAGAGGAACGTATGTCTGTTGATTATCATATAACACATAACGAAGCAGTTTGCTCAACTCCTGAACTGCTTGTTGCGCCTTGTCCGAATCAAATGCAATCAGTGCATAGATATTATTCAGCGTATTCAGCAGAAAGTGAGGGTTCAGTTGGTTCCGTAGATTTTTCAGTTCCGCTTCCGCACGGTTTCGTTCCGCTTCTTTGCGGGCAGCTTCATTCTGCGTCCATCGCGCGCTCATACGGATAGCGGCACTTAGGCCGATAGTAAATACGAGACTCAACATATCTCTAAGGAAGAACAACCATCCCGGAGGCATTCCCGGTCTTTTGGATTTGGGCATAAATGACGGATCGAATGTCAGGCTTTGCCAGAGATGTAACAAAATGCCGATGACACATAAAAAGATAATGTTGTAGACGATATATCTTTTGGCCTGACTCTGAAACAGGTAACGGGGAACAAGAATGAAATAATTCACGTAGAACGCAATCATGAAAGAGAGTGGTACAGCAAGATGGCGTATATAGGCCATCCAGTTAATGTTCCCGTTTCCACGTTCAACGAAGAAGAACGGGAAACCGAACATAATCCCCCAGCTGATAATGTGTATCAGTATCTCCAGGGGACGACGTGCGGATGTAAAGGTTTGTTTCATAAAGACAAAGATAATTTTTTTAATTGACAACCGACGGTTGTCAATCAATTATTCGTATCTGATGGCTTCTATCGGGTCTAAATCTGCTGCTTTCTTAGCCGGATACCATCCGAAGAAGACGCCCGTAATGGTACATACTGCGAAGGAAAGGAATACGCTCCACGGCTGGATATAGATAGGCCAATGCGCTACGCTCTTGACAATCCAGCTGGCCCCGCAACCGATAATTACTCCGATGATACCTCCCGTGATACTAATCATGATGGCCTCGATAAGGAATTGGCTTAGAATATCGACTCCACGTGCACCGACGGACATACGCAGACCGATTTCACGGGTGCGTTCCGTAACGGATACATACATGATATTCATAATTCCGATACCACCCACTACCAGCGAAATGCCTGCAATACAAGCCAGCAGGGTTGTCATCAGGTCGGTGGTTGAGTTGAGCATCGTGCTCAATTCCTGTTGGGTACGGATGGTGAAATCATCGTCATCCGAAGCTTTCAGTTTATGGTTGCGACGGAGGATCGTACTGATTTCGTCAGTAGCATAATCCGTCATATCTTCGGTAAGGGCAGAGGCAAACACTCCCTGCAAATATGTAACGGCAAGCAGACGTTTCATCACTGTGGTGTATGGTGCAAGCACTACTGCATCTTGGTCTTGTCCCATAGAGTTGTAGCCTTTGGCTTTGAGCACACCTACCACACGAAGCGGTATTTTACTGAAACGAATAATCTTACCTACCGGATCACTTCCGTCCGGAAAAAGATTGTCTACTATCGTCTTTCCGATCACACACACTTTGGCCGAACTTTGTATGTCGGCTTCTGTGAACATCTCTCCGTTTTCAACAGTCAGTTGGCGGATGTCGAGATATTCTGTTCCGACACCATTCACGGAAGCCGGGTAGTTGTTGTTTCCGGCAATGAGTTGCCCCGATGATGAAACATTGGGACTGATGGCGGACAGGAAACTTGTCTCATCGCGCAAGGCTTCGTAGTCGGCAAGCTTCAAAGTCTGCATGGCAGACGGGTCCTGACGGACACCTCCACGCATATCGGCTCCCGGATGAATCATAATCATGTTCGATCCCATCTCGGAAATCTGCTGCTGGATGCTTTTCTTCGAACCTTGTCCGATAGCCAGCATCGTGATGACGGAAGCAACACCGATAATGATACCGAGCATGGTTAGAAAAGCACGCAGCTTATTGTTCGCCAATGCCCGGAGAGCTATCTTAAATAAATTAGTTCCATTCATAATGAATAATTTGCTAATTTGTCCATATACTAATGGGGTAATTTCCTGAAGGTATAGTCACCCAAGCTGTTTATTGTACAGCAATCGGCACATTAGTATATCGGCACATTGAATAATTATTAATCCTCGTCGTTTTTCGGCAATGCAGCCAGCGCTTCGGCGGCAGACAGAATTTTCGGATTGGTCGTATCTTCTATAACCTGACCGTCACGCAGACGGATATTCCGGCTGCTATATTGCGAAAGTTCGGGATTATGTGTGACAAAGATAATCGTACGTCCCTCTGCATGAAGCTTTTGAAATAGTACAAGTATCTCGAAAGAGGTACGGCTGTCGAGGTTTCCGGTCGCTTCGTCGGCAAGAATCACTGCCGGATTGTTGACCAATGCGCGTGCAATGGCAACGCGTTGCATCTGTCCACCGGACATCTGGTTGGATTTATGTTCCAGGCGGTCTCCCAATCCTACAGCCTGTAAGGATTCGATGGCACGGCGACGGCGTTCGGAAGCGCTCACGGCAGAGTTGTACATAAGCGGTAGTTCCACATTTTCTACAGCCGTCGTTTTAGGTAACAAGTTGTAGCTTTGGAACACGAAGCCAATCTTCCGGTTTCTTAGTACCGCACGTTGAGGCTTGCTCATCGTACGTACAGGAATATCGTCGAGCAGATACTCTCCACTGGTTGGGGTGTCCAGACAGCCTAATATATTAAGCAGCGTGGATTTCCCCGAACCGGAAGTCCCCATGATGGTGACAAACTCCCCTTCATTGATATTGAACGAAACGCCCCGCAATGCGTGGACAGTTTCGTCGCCTACCTGAAAGTTACGTTTGATATTTTGTATTTCAATTACTTTTTTCATCGTAAATAATGTGTTAAGAGAGTGTGTCAAAACGCAGATTAACGCAAATTATCGCAGATTATTTCAATTATATTGATATATTAATCAACGACTTATACAATTATTTCTGCGATAAATCGCGTTAATCTGCATTTTATTATTCATTATGGCACCCTCTTTAATAATTATTATTTCTTCTTACTTCCCGGACGGCTAGGCATGAACGGACTTCTTTCTCCGCCACTTTCCTGATTTCCTTCAGCGGCTACATTTTCACCGGGCATTGCTCCTATGGTAGCTTCTGTCACAACTTTTGTTCCTTCGGAAATACCACTGATAATCTCTGTAGATATACCGTTGCTGATTCCGATTTCTACCGGATGAGCGGTGAATGTAGTTCCTTCACGAGTCCAGAGTTTGTGTTCGCCTTCGCAATCTTTTACGATGTCATTATTGCCGATTAGAGGTTTTTCCGGTGTGAATCGCAGTGCTTTGTTCGGAACGGACAACACATCCTTTTTATCAAGAATATAGATCGTGACATTAGCCGTCAAACGCGGTTTCAGTTTCAGATCAGGGTTGGGAGCAGAGATTACAACTTCATAAGTAACCACTGTAGTAGTGGTACTTGTGCTGCTCGTGCTGCTTGCGTCTCCCAGACGAATCTGTGTAACTACACCTTCGAATACATCATTCGGATAAGCATCTACCGTGAAGCTGGCACGCTGGCCTTCTACTACGCCGCCTATATCGGCTTCATCCACATCGGCTACCACTTGCATCTGTGTCAGGTCGGCAGCGATGGTGAACAGTGTCGGAGTTTCGAATCCGGAAGCAACGGTTTGTCCTGCTTCCACATCACGGCTGATGACTACTCCGTCAATCGGTGAGGTGATAGTAGCATAAGCCAGGTTACGTTCCGCTTTTGCGAGCGATGCCTTACTGCTGTCATAGCTGCTTTTTGCTTTCTGGTAGTTGTAGAGGGCCTGTTCGAAATCCGTATCACTAATCAGTGACTTTTCATGTAAGCCTTTGCTGCGTTCATAATTCTTCTTCTGATATTCATATTCGGCTTTTGCACCATCGTACGTTGCCTGTTGTGATGCCAGTTCACTTTGCAATGTGGCACGGTCCATTTCGGCAATCAACTGTCCTTTGGTTACTACCGAGTTGTAATCTACGTAAATCTTGTCGATGATACCGGAAACCTGTGTACCGACTTCTACTTCCGTCACCGGTTCGATGGTTCCGGTAGCAGTCACCGAATTTGAAATATCGCCTTTGCTCACGTTGGCAGTGGCGTAGGTGACTTTGTGCTTGGCCGGTGAACCTGCAAAGAACCAGATTCCTGCACCTGCTACCACAACGACTGCCACAGCGATTAAGATAATCTTTTTAGTTTTCATTCGTTTATTATGCTTTTATTTAGATTGCTAATTGATCTCCCTGATAGAACTTCAGCAGTTGCATATTCAGTATGGCCATATATTTAGCCTGAAGCTGTTCCTGCTGTGCTTGCAGCAAGTTATTCTTTTCAGTAAGAAGTTCTATGGTATTCTTCATTCCCAGATTAAACTGTTCGCTAATCAACTCATAGCTGATTTGTGTACTCTTCAACTTCTCGTTTGCTGCTGCATAGCGTTGCTGTGCACTGTTAGCATCCAGCCAGAGTCCTTCAATGGTTTTGTACAGCGTCTTTTGTTCGTCGAGCAAGGATAACATGCTCGTCTCGTATTGCAGTTTAGCTTTCTGTACGGCACTTTTAGTTTGACGGTTATTGAAGATCGGCACACTGACAGATAATCCGATGGAATTGTTCCATCCGTTTTTCACTTGCTCTCCAAAAGTGAAGTCACTGCCGTTGGTATGGTTGGTACCGATTCCGGCGCTAAGGCTGATCGTGGGAAAATAACTCGATTTGGCAATATCGATACCCAGTTCGGAAGCTTCTACATTAAGTTTGCTCGCTTCAATTTCGGGGCGAAGACTCAATGCACTAATGTACACATCTTTTTTTGTAGGCAATGGAGCCAGTACATTTTCGTCGGACAGGGCGGGGAGATAGATGTTCATTTCATTCTCCCCATCCAGTTCGAGCAGTTGTTTCAGTTGTAATTTGTAATCTTCAAGAGTGGCTTGCGCTGTGACAAGTTGGTATCGGTCTGTGCTCACTTGTGCTTCTAGTTGGGCAAAATCGCTTTTGGCAATGCTTCCGGCGTTCAGAAGTTCCTGTCCGCGGTCGCGCTGCGCAATAGAAACTTGCAGGGTACTTTCGTTTACTTTAACAGACTCGGCTGCATAAAGAATCTGGATATACACTTGGGCGATAGATTCCTGAATGTTATTTTCGGAAGTCGCTACGTCTAGTTCGGCTACCTGATTGTTCAACTTTTCCTGTTGGATGGTTTTCAGTCTTTTGTTACCATTATATAGAGTCCACGACGCATTCAGTCCATAATTACCATTGTAGCTTGTTTTGCTGTTACTACTGATAATTTCGCTGCCACTCACCCGGCTACTCGTCTCTTGATACGGACGGTTCACCACTTGCTGGCTGGTAGAGAACGAAAGACTGGGAAACAAGGCAGCCTTAGCCGTCTTCACATCAATCTGCGTGCTGGCCGCAGTGATCCGGTTCTTGCGAATCGTGATGTTCTGCTCTTTTGCGTAGTCGATGCATGACTGCAAATCCCATTGAGCCGGAATCTTCGTTTCTTTCAGCGTATCGACTTGCAGCGGAGAAACTTGGGCGGATATGCCGGACAGCATACCTGCTCCAAGAAATGTCATCACTGTCAATCTTCTTACATTTATCATATTCATACTTCTATTGATTTACTGTTGGCGAAGATACGTACATATTATATATGCCGCAAAAACGATAGACGGATGACGGATTTTCGCCGTTAAATGTTTTTTTTCTGTCGATAGGCAGGTTTTTGAAGAAAAACACAACAAATCACACAACTTTTTTGACTAGTTGTTTGTTTTAATTATAAAAAATGTATATTTGTACTCATTACAAATTATAACGTCAACATATGAAGAATACACTGCTTACGATCTGGAACTTCTATTTGGAGGGCTTCCGTAGTATGACCTTGGGGCGTACCCTTTGGGTTATCATTCTGCTGAAATTATTCGTCATGTTCTTCATCCTTAAAATGTTCTTTTTCCCTGATTTCCTCCGTGACCATCCTACGGATGACGACAAGGGAACATACGTGGGAAACGAACTGATAGAACGTGCCATCCCCGGTAAATCTACTGATTTTTAACTCTTAAACTACATAGGATTATGATTGAAAGTATTGACACCTCGCTGATCGATTGGTCGAGAGCCCAATTTGCGATGACAGCCATGTACCACTGGATTTTTGTTCCTCTCACACTCGGACTGGCAGTGGTGATGGGAATCATGGAGACGCTGTATTATAAAACAGGCAATGAATTTTGGAAAAAGACTGCCCAGTTTTGGATGAAACTCTTCGGTATAAACTTTGCCATTGGTGTGGCAACCGGTTTGATTCTGGAGTTTGAGTTCGGTACGAACTGGAGCAATTATTCGTGGTTTGTAGGAGATATCTTCGGTGCTCCGTTGGCTATAGAAGGAATTTTGGCATTCTTTATGGAAGCCACATTTATCGCCGTCATGTTCTTTGGATGGGGAAAAGTAAGTAAACGTTTCCACTTGGCTTCCACCTGGCTGACAGGCTTGGGAGCTACGATTTCTGCCTGGTGGATTCTCGTAGCCAATGCATGGATGCAGCATCCGGTAGGCATGGAATTCAATCCCGATACGGTTCGTAATGAGATGGTAGATTTCTGGGCAGTGGCTACGTCACCCGTAGCGGTCAATAAATTCTTCCATACGGTATTGTCCGGCTGGGTGCTGGGCGCTGTTTTTGTAGTCGGCATCAGTTGTTGGTATCTGCTGAAGAAACGTAATCGTGAGTTTGCGCTTGCCAGCATCAAGATTGGTGCTATTTTCGGATTAGTGGCATCATTGCTTTCTGCTTGGACAGGTGACGGTTCCGGTTATCAGATTGCCCAGACGCAACCGATGAAACTGGCTGCTGTGGAAGGTTTGTATGAAGGCGGCACCCATGTAGGTTTGGTTGGAATAGGAGTATTGAATCCGGAAAAGAAGACTTACAATGATGGAAAAGATCCTTTCCTCTTCCGTTTTGAAATCCCCAGCATGCTTTCTTTCCTTGCAGAACGTGATGTAAACGGCTACGTTCCGGGCATTACGAATATCATCGAGGGTGGTTATCAACAGAAAGACGGATCGACAGCTCTTTCTGCTGCCGAGAAGATAGAACGTGGAAAAACGGCTATCGGTGCATTGGCTGCCTATCGTGCTGCAAAGAGTGCAGGACACGAGGAGGATGCTCAAATTGCATATAAAGTATTGCAGGAGAATATTCCATATTTCGGTTACGGATATATCAAAGATGTGAACCAACTGGTTCCGAATGTTCCTCTGAACTTCTATGCGTTCCGTGTAATGGTAATCTTGGGCGGATACTTCATCCTGTTCTTTATTGTCGTTCTCTTCTTTATCTATAAGAAAGATTTAAGCCAGATGCGTTGGATGCACTGGATTGCTCTGCTGACGATTCCTTTGGGATACATCGCCGGACAAGCCGGATGGGTGGTTGCCGAATGTGGCCGTCAACCGTGGGCGATCCGCGATATGCTGCCGACAATGGCTGCCATCTCCAAGCTGGATGTAAGCTCTGTACAAACGACTTTCTTTATCTTCCTGCTCCTGTTTACAGTGATGCTGATTGCAGGTGTCGGAATTATGGTAAAGGCTATCAAAAAAGGACCGTTTTAAGTATTAAGTATCAAGTATTAAGTATGAAGCGTGGCTTCAGATATGCCTTTTGGGCTTTGTTAATACTTGGTACTTGTGATGAGCCTTCAACGGCGAAGCTTAATACTTAATACTTATCACTTAATACTTATTTCTTATTACTTAATATTTTAGCTATATGTATATATTTTTGCAACAATATTGGTGGCTTGTCGTTTCCTTGTTAGGAGCCATACTCGTGTTCTTATTGTTTGTACAAGGAGGTAATTCATTGTTGTTCTGTCTGGGTAAAACCGAAGAACATCGTAAGATGATGGTGAATTCTACCGGACGTAAGTGGGAGTTTACGTTTACTACATTGGTTACGTTTGGGGGAGCTTTCTTTGCTTCTTTCCCGTTGTTTTACAGTACCAGTTTCGGTGGTGCATATTGGCTTTGGATGATTATACTTTTCAGTTTTGTATTGCAGGCTGTCAGTTATGAGTTTCAGAGTAAGGCCGGAAATCTGTTAGGTAAAAAGACATACCGGACTTTTTTGGTGATTAATGGAGTGGTAGGTCCTGTGTTACTTGGTGGGGCAGTGGCTACATTCTTTACCGGTTCTGATTTCTATATTAATAAGGCTAATATGACGGATACCATTATGCCGGTAATCAGTCATTGGGGAAATGGCTGGCACGGATTGGATGCGTTGACCAACATTTGGAATGTAATTCTTGGATTGGCTGTCTTCTTCCTTGCGCGTGTGTTGGGATCGCTCTACTTCATTAATAATATTGATGATAAAGAGTTGACCGATAAATGTCGTCGTGCAGTACGCAATAATACAGTTTTGTTCCTTGTATTCTTTTTGGCATTTGTCATTCGTACATTGGTATCTGATGGTTTTGCCGTTAATCCGGATACACAGGAAATTTATATGCAACCATATAAGTATCTCACTAACTTTATCGAAATGCCGGTAGTGCTAGCTTTATTCCTGATTGGTGTGGTACTGGTTCTTTTCGGCATTGGAAAGACATTGCTTAAAAAGACGTTTGACAAAGGAATCTGGTTTACGGGAATCGGTACGGTACTGACTGTTTTATCTTTATTGCTGGTAGCAGGGTACAACAACACTGCTTATTATCCGTCATATACAGACTTGCAAAGCTCATTAACTTTAGCCAATAGCTGTTCCAGCGAATTTACGCTAAAGACAATGGCCTATGTCTCTATTCTTGTTCCGTTCGTAATTGCATATATTTTCTATGCTTGGCGTAGTATCGATCGTCACAAAATAACCGAGAAGGAAATGGATGAAGGAGGACACTCATATTAATACTTTGTTCGACTCATAATATGTTGTCTGTATAGAATTTCAACATTGAGATTCTTGCAGGAGCAAATAAACTCCCCTTATTTAATTCTCTATGTCATGGTAGAGAAGTTAAATGAGGGGAGTTTTTTTATGTATAAGCCTTTTCTATCTTTTCAAATAGATCGCTTTTTATTTGTTGACTATATTCTCCGGCTTTCCGGCGATATAAGCCTGAAGGTTACTGATTGCAATATTCATCAGACGTTCACGAGCCTCGATGGTTGCCCAGGCAATGTGCGGAGTGATGTAGCAGTTCTTTGCAGTTAGTAATGGATTGTCGGCACAAGGCGGTTCAGTAGAAAGCACGTCTACTCCGGCTGCATAAATTTTGCCACTGTTCAAAGCGTCTGCAAGGTCTTGTTCGTTGATAAGCGGGCCGCGACCGGTGTTGATTAAGATAGCTGTCGGCTTCATCATGGCGAGACGGCGTGCATTTACCATTTCGCGTGTCTCCGGGGTAAGCGGGCAGTGCAAACTGATAATATCACATTCGCTGAACAACTGATCTAAATCCATCTTCTTGATTTCCGGTGGTAACTGGAAGTGCGATTTAGAAGTCAATGCATACACTTGCATACCGAAACCGATCGCAACACGCGCTGTGGTATATCCGGTATTTCCCAGTCCTACCAGACCGATTTTCTTTTCCCGCAGTTCCATCAACGGAGTGTCCCAAAAACAGAAATCCTTGTTGTTGGTCCAACGACCTTTATGCACTTCTTCAGAGTGGTGTTGCACTTGTTGAGTGATGTTCAGGATATGCGCAAATACCATTTGAGCAACGGAAGCGGTGCTGTATGAAGGAATATTAGTAACGACGATTCCCCGTTCTTTTGCAGCAGCTGTGTCTACCACATTGTATCCGGTAGCCAACACACCGATATATTTCAGTTCGGGCAGTGCAGCCATGTGGTCTGCATTGATGATTACCTTGTTAGTCAGAATTGCTTCTGCACCGGCTGCACGTTCTAATACCTCTTCCGGAGCTGTACGATCATAAATTGTACATTCTCCAAGCACCTTCATACCCTCCCAGGATAAATCTCCGGGATTGGCGGCATAGCCGTCTAAAACTACAATCTTCATTTCAATTTCAATATTATTAATATGTTATAATGTTTCCTACTGCTTTATTTTGCTTTTAGCTTTTCTTACAGAAGGGAGTGACTTATTTTACGAACACTTATTTCTTAAATTTGTCTCCCCACAACTGTATCATTCGCTCGGCATGTTTCTGCTCTGCCGGATTGTTTTGCGGTTGCCATATCCGTTTGTCTTTCAATTCGTCCGGAAGAAATTGCTGTTTGACAAAGTTACCTTCATAGCTGTGTGCATATTTATATTCCTGTCCGTATCCCAACTGTTTCATCAGTTTGGTCGGAGCATTGCGCAGATGCAAGGGGACAGGCAGATTACCAGTTGACCGGACTAACTCTAATGCATCGTTAATTGCACTGTATGCCGAGTTGCTTTTAGGGCTGGTAGCCAGATAAATCGTTGTTTCAGCCAAAGGAATCCGTCCTTCGGGCCAACCGATTTTCATCAATGTATCAAAGCACGCATTAGCGAGAAGCAATGCATTCGGGTTTGCCAAACCAATGTCCTCGGAAGCAGAGATCACAAGCCGGCGGGCAATGAAAGCAGGATCTTCGCCTCCTTCTACCATACGGGCAAGCCAGTAGATCGCTCCGTCAGGATCGCTGCCGCGGATAGACTTGATGAAAGCCGAGATAATGTCATAATGCATCTCTCCATCTTTGTCATAAGCCAGTGGATTCTGTTGCAAGCGTTCGGTCACCATTTCATCGGTGATGACAACTGTTTCCTCCGTCTCCGATTGTACAACAAGTTCCAATATATTAAGCAGTTTGCGGGCATCTCCACCGGAGAAGCGCAGCATGGCTGTTGTTTCTTTCAATTCAATTTTTCGTTCCTTCAGCACGGTATCCGTAGTGATGGCGCGTTGCAGAAGTTCCAGCAAATCTTCTTTTTCCAAAGATTTGAGTACATAAAGCTGGCAACGGGACAGGAGAGGGCGGATGACCTCGAACGACGGGTTTTCCGTTGTTGCACCAATCAGCGTGACTGTTCCGTTCTCTACAGCTCCCAACAGTGAATCCTGCTGTGACTTGCTGAACCGATGGATTTCATCGATAAACAGAATCGGACTGGACTGCGAAAAGAAACGGTTGCTCTTGGCACGGTCTATCACTTCGCGCACATCCTTCACACCGGAAGTTACAGCACTCAAAGTATAGAAAGGCGTCTCCAGTTTGTTGGCAATGATCTGTGCAAGAGTCGTTTTACCTACTCCGGGAGGTCCCCAGAGAATAAAAGAAGAGATGCGCCCTGCGTCAATCATCTTCCGCAAGATGGCTCCCGGTCCAACTAAATGTTTCTGACCGATATATTCATCCAAAGTTTTTGGCCGTAACCGTTCTGCTAAAGGTTGCATAATTTTTTAGAATACCATTAATACCATGAAACGAATACCGTTTTTGTTGATACCCGGATTATCACGGTAAGTGAAACGATGTACATATTCAATGTGCAGCAACTTGAAAATGTTGTAGATACCTACACTTCCTTCGATATACGGCACTTTCGGGTCCATTACGAAACTGGTGAACTTACCGTCGCGTGTCGGGAAACGGAACAAATCGGGATTGTTGCTCTTAAACGGATTATTCTTATCCGTCAATGTTCCCCACAAGGCACGTACGCGGAACATTTCCCTCCATTTCAAGTTCTTGATAAGGGGAATACGGTTGAATAGTTTTCCATTCATATCATAAGATAATGACATGGAAGCGTAACGGTCGTTCAGGAATTCCATGTTATTAATCAAGTTGAACGTTTCGCGCTGGGTGATGTAGGACAAGTTAGCTTCCGGCAAGATCAACAATGGGAAAGGAACCGTGTTCCATTCAGCACCTGCTTTTAAGCTACAGTCAATCTTTCCCCAGGAAGAGGGAAGCCAGAAACGTTTCCACACACTTGCTTCCGTACGGTTAAAACTGTAATCTCCGCCTAGTACTCCTTTGAAACCCATGGCGTGAGTCAATGTAAAGATAGGAGCATCCAGCGATACGGGCACGCGGCGTTGTTTGGAGTTGACAAATGATTCGCCCGGAGCATAACGCAGCGTCAGACTTGCTTCCGAAGTCGTGACATCATGTACACGGGTTTGTGCGGCATCATTGCGCAGATATTCCAGTTTGCCGGTAGGCTCGTCGTTACGATGGCGCAGCATGGCTTTCACTCCGAATCCTGTCAGCGTTTCAAGTTCATAATTAATGGTAGCGTCACGCATATACGACATTTGGTCTACTGTCGTTGTTTTTACCGACAGGAAGATATTGTCTTTATCCGTGAACAGGAATTTATCCATCGGAGACATTACGTCATAACTGTACGTAGCCGAAAGATAATGTTTCGGGAATTCCCAGACTACATAATCGCGTTTATTAAACGAATAAGTCACCGTACCGCTATATTTCCAGCGTTCGTCTTTCAGACCGTAAGCTCCGTATCCGTTCAAGAACCAGTGTTTATGGAAATGAGCCGTTGTCATGCCGCTCAACCGGAAACGGGTACCATCAATGTAGTTGCTCGAAATCATGGTGTTGATAGGGCCGATATCCACTTTGCTCGGATGGCCTTTGCTTCCTGTTTCCACAAAGTTTTCAATCAGTGCTTTCGCTCCGAAGATGATGTACTTGAATCCCGGTATCTGTTCGAGGCGGTTGACGAATACATCCATCGAGCTTTCTTTCTTCGTCAGCGGTACTTGACGGACACTTGCCCAATATTCATCGCTTTTCGAAAGCATATCCGCTTCTTTTATCACGCTGCCTTTCAACCGGAACAGTCGTTGTTCGATAGGATCGAATTTATAATTACTATATTTTGTAGTTCGTTCCACCTGCAATCCGCCTGCCGTTTTGTTGGAATTCCAGGATAGGTCTACGGTCATGTCATCATCCGCCAATACCCAGTTGCCGTTAGGAAGTTGCTCGTACTGTTGCACGATGTCCATGCGGTTGACGAAGTTTACCCCTGTCTTTTTAGGCAGGTTCATCGTACACTTCTGAACGGCATAAGTAGAGTCGTTCAATACGTAAAGATGTCCGGTGAATCCGAAGTCCTGCGAGTTTTGCGGAACAAACGTGAGGTGGACACATTCGCGCCTGTTTACCATCAATGTGTCCATCAGATAATATTTATAAAATGAGATGGCATTGTTACCGATAGGGCTCACGAAGCGCTGTTGGAGCAACCGGATATCATCGTCGTAGATATTGATGTCAGCAAATACGTCTTTCAGTACAGTGCCGAGCATATCTCCTGTGGAGAAGAATTCTTCTATACCATTGGAGTTCTTGCCTTTGATGATCGTTTTTTTGTTTTCGGGATTTTTGCGATAGATGGTTTGCGAAGCCGTCTCCTGTACGGAAATCGGGAGAATCAATTTATTGGTTGTTTCCGAAACTTCCACCTGATCTTTTAGGAATGAATATTTCTTGTAGATTCCTTTTTCCAGTTTTTCCGGCGTGAGGTCGTTGATAGACATCTTCATTTTCTCGTACTTGTCGTACTGATAGTATTCATTCACTTCAAGGACTTGTGCCTTTTTGTGTTCGATTACTTTCTTCATGAATTCGACTGCCGGGTTGTTTTTACGGGAATATTTTTCCTTTTGAGGTTTCACTACAACCTCGTTCAGGAGCACATTATCCGGAGCCAGCTTAACGTTTACCGTCTGATTGTTGGAACCGACTTTAACTGTTTTACTGATATAACCTACAGCGGAGAACACAAGAGTTCCTCCGTTTCTGCGGGCTTCAAGACTGTATTCTCCGTCAATATTGGTGATGGTACCCATATCTCTCTTTTCCTGATAGTAAACAGAGATATACATCAATGGCTCGTGGGTAACAGAATCAGTGACTACCCCTTTTATTTGCTGCGCAAAAGCATTTGAAGCTGCCAATACGAGTAAGAACAGTATAAGTATTTTGCTATATCGTTGTTTCATAACGTACGTAGTAGGGCGCAAAGTTAACAAATAACTCTAAGGATAACAGAATATATAACTTTTTTTACCCATCGTTTTTTGTTGTTTACAAGCTTTGGTTGTCCGTCAATGAAAGGGAATGGGGCAATTCACCTTTCGATAAATTAGTTTCCCGCGTAGATAGTGATTGTTTCTCTATGGGAAACCTTTGTTCCCCCTATGGGGAAACTCTTGTTTCTCTACGGGGAAACAACAGTTCCCTTACGGGGTAAATAAAGTCTTCCGGCATGAAATGGAAAGTAACGTGCCGGAAGATGAAATGTATCCCTGTAGCAGTACTATTTTTTATCAGTCAATATCTGCACGATACGTTCTGCTGTACGCCCGTCCCAACGCTCGGGAAGTTCGCCTCTTTTCCATTCACCTTGCATCAGGGTGTTCATTGCTTTGGCAAGCAGGGCAGGATCTTCCCCGACAAGTTCGTTGGTTCCCATGCGCCATGTTTCGGGATGTTCGGCATACGTGTTGAGCGTGATACATGGAATACCCATAAATGTTGCTTCTTCGGCCACATTGCCCGAATCCGTAATGATTCCTTTTGCCTTGTTTATCAGATAACCGAAGAACAGGTAATTCTGTGGCGGCATTATGTGGAGGTTCGGAGCTTCGATGCCTAATTCTTTGATGGCATTTCGTACGTATGTGTGCAGCGGTGCTACGATAGGCATACCGGCAGATTTTTCAATGATTGTTTTCAGCAACTGACGCAGGTTTCCTTTGTTGTTCAGCAATACGCGACGGTTGAGGGTGAGCAGGAGATAATTTCCCTCTTGCAGTCCCAATACGGAAAACCATATCGGTTTGAGCAAACGGTTCCGGTTGTAACGAACGGTATCTATGAGAATGTTGCCTACATAATATACATTTTCACTTTCCGTTCCTGTCTGGTTCAGGTTGCGGTTGGCAACCATGCCGGCAGTGAATAGATAGTCGGATATTCCATCTGTAATCATGCGGTTGACCTCTTTCGGCATCTTCATGTCGAAAGAACGGGTTCCGGCTACGAGATGCGCTACCTTGATTCCTTGTTTCTTGGCAACGATGGCACAGCTCATGGTGGCAGTCAGATCGTCTACCACGAGAACTACGTGTGCCGGATTCTCCGTCAGTTCCTGTTCGAAGGCTATCATGATTCCGGCTGTCAAACTCGTTGGATTACTGCTTTCCACTCCCAGATAAACATCGGGAGCTTTCATATCAAGGTCCGAAAAGAGAGAAGCATCCAGACTTGTATCGTCTTTCCTTCCTGTATATACCAGTCGGTAAGAGATACTTTTACCCAGCGCCCGTGCGGCCTCAATAGCGCGTGTAATGGGAGCTATCTTCATAAAATTGGGGCGTGCCCCCGCAACAATTGTTATTTTCATATTGTTTCTATCTTATTCGGTTTAATTCGTGAAGCAAAAGTACATTTTCTTACGGAATTTATTTGTTACTTTGCATACAAAATAACAAATATATGCCCACATTCGTTCAAATTCTTGATTTTATAGGCACATTTGCCTTTGCTATTAGTGGCATCCGGCTGGCTTCGGCGAAACGTTTCGACTGGTTCGGTGCTTATGTGGTAGGACTTGCTACAGCTATCGGTGGCGGTACCATCCGTGATGTCCTGCTCGATGTGACACCGGGATGGATGACTGATCCTATATATCTGATTTGTACGGGACTGGCTTTGCTGTGGGTGATCTGTTTCGGACGTTCGCTCATACGGCTCAATAATACTTTCTTTATTTTCGACACTATCGGCTTGGCATTGTTTACCGTGGTAGGTGTAGGCAAGAGCATTGCTTTAGGCTATCCTTTCTGGGTGGCGATTATCATGGGTAGCATTACGGGAGCAGCAGGTGGAGTGATTCGTGACGTTTTTATCAATGAAATACCTCTCATTTTCCGAAAAGAAATTTATGCAATGGCCTGCGTCGTAGGTGGTATTGCATACTGGATTTGCGACGCCACAGGTCTGGAATCATACGCCTGTCAGTTGATTGGCGGACTGGCGGTATTCCTGACCCGCATCTTAGCTGTCAAATATCATATCTGCCTGCCTATATTAAAAGGTAGTGAAGAGCCGGAAGAATAAGGACGGCATTACTTTTCCTCCTTTATATCCAGTTCTCCTTGAAAACTAATGGACTGACGGTTTTGCATATTGACATCGATACTTGCCGAACCGTTGGGGAAGACTTTGGCTCTGAATTCATATCTGTCTTCAGGATTACGTGCAACGAATTTGATAACGGCATTCCCTTTCTTGTCCATTTCCATATTATATTCTTTAAGGATGGCTTTGAAATTCAGTCCGTCACCTCCGCCATACGGGATGCTATAAGCCCGTCCATAATAAGGCAAATAAGAAATAACCGAATCATTTCTGATTGTCAGTGAGTAGGAAGACGTCAAAGGGATGGAGCGTCCGCGCATCGGCATGGCAGTGTTGACATCTATCTTGTAGTTTTCTGATTCAATCAGTTTCTTTACCGCTTCTTTTTTCTGTTCCTTCTTTTCCTTCTTACTTTGAGCCGAAAGGGTAGGGATTCCCATTAATAAGGCTAATAACAGCATAAAGATTTGTTTCTTCGTTCTCATATCAGTTGTATTTAGGTTGATGTATATATGTATAACAACCAAATATACTAAAAAGACAGGGATACTTCTGTTTCTTTTAATGAAAATTAAACAGAAATCCCTGTCTTTTATAAGTTTAGCCCGATTTAGAACTGTTCCAGTATTTCAATTCGCTTTTCGATAGGAGGATGAGTGGCGAACAACCCGCTAAGTCCGCTGAATATACTTTTAGAATTCTTTTTGGGATTCTGAATAAATAATTGTGCCACGTCTTTCCTTTTTACTGCCTCGATGGCAGGGTCTGCCGATATTTTGCGGAGAGCGTTGGCCAGTGCTAATGGGTTTTTCGTCATTTCTGCCGAACCTGCATCTGCCATGTATTCGCGTTTGCGTGAAATGGCAAAGCGCATCAGGCTTGCGAAGAGATAGCCGATGGCGGCTATCACTAAAGCGATAAGAATAAAGAGAAACACGCCGCCGCTACCTTTATTGTTACTACGCACGCGTATGTGCGTGATGGCATAAAATGTGATTTCTGTCAGCATGGAAAAGATCCCGACAAAGACGATGGAAATAATCAGCAGGCGCACGTCACGGTTACGGATGTGACTTAGCTCGTGCGCAATTACCGCTTCCAGTTCTTCATCATTTAGTTTCCGGATGATACCTTCCGATAGGGTAACGGTGTATGTGCGTTCGTTGATACCGCTGGCAAATGCATTCAGGGAACTGTCATAGATGATATTGATTTTCGGCATTTTCATGCCTTGAGACATACAGAGGTTTTCCACCAGATTATAAACTCGTTTATTCTCCCGACGGTTCAACGGCTTGGAACCGGTGGCGGAATTGATAATACTTGTGTTAGCCCAATAGGCAATCAGAAACCAAATTAATACGATCCCCATGGTATATGGCAACGAAGAGAAGAAGAAATGATTGACCATTGGCATTATTTCTATTTCCATACTCTTTCCGTATCCAAAAAGAACCAACAGGTAACAGGATAAATAGAGGAGTGCCGCTACGAGACAAGGAAACAGGAATAGCAGAAACGCAGAGCGCAGATTATTCCGGCTCTGCTGTGTTTGGATTCCGACGTATTGCATGCGTGTTCGACTTTTGTAATTGGATGGACGGTGTAAATAAAGGTTTTAGAAACTAATTTTAGGTGCCTGCTCCAGATTCGCACGTTCGTTTTTTCCCAAGTCGAACATTATTTCTCTTTGGAATCCGGTCATTCCTGCTATTATATTCGACGGGAATGTCTGCACGGCATTATTGTATTCTTTAGTGGCCGAGTTGAAGTAGCGGCGGACAGCAGCCAGTTTATTTTCTACGTCAGAAATTTCTTCCTGTAATTGCAGGAAATTCTGATTAGCTTTCAGATCGGGGTAAGCTTCGAGGGTAATCTTCAATCCGGCAAGAGCGGAGCTTAATTGGTTTTCGGCAGCTATCTTATCGTCAATCGTTTTTGCACTGACTGCACCGTTACGTGCCTGAATCACCCGGTCGAGCGTTTCTTTCTCATGTGCGGCATATCCTTTCACTGTGTCTACCAGTTGTGGAATGAGATCATGACGTTGTTTCAACTGCACATCGATGTCGGCAAATGCGTTTTCACGATTGTTTCTCAATTTCACTAATGAGTTGTACATGGAGGCGAAAATAATGCCCAGCAATACAATAATTCCTACAATAATAAGTATGGTCATAGCCTTTTGTTTTATTTAGTAATATAAAATCAAAAGTAATCTATTTGGTTCTTTTAACCAAGAGATAGAGGATATATTTACTAAATACCACCTAAAAACTATCAGAAAGCACCTAAAATCTATCATTTGATAGAATAACCCCCTAAAAAATGACGAATTATCCCCTGTTGGATACACAAAAAACCTTTAAACTTGCAAACGTCGAGAAAAACGAAATATTAACCATAAAACCATTAAAGTATGAAAAGTTTAAGTTTCAGAAAAGATTTAATTGGAGTACAGGAGGAGTTGCTTCGTTTCGCTTATAAATTAACGGCCAACCGTGAAGAAGCAAATGATTTATTGCAGGAAACATCTTTAAAAGCATTAGACAATGAAGAGAAATATGTTCCGGACACAAATTTCAAAGGATGGATGTACACAATCATGCGTAACATCTTTATTAATAACTACCGCAAAATAGTACGCGATCAGACCTTTGTTGATACCACTGATAATTACTATCACTTAAATCTGCCACAAGATTCAGGATTTGAAAGTACCGAAGGTGCTTATGACCTGAAAGAGATGCATCGCATCGTCAACGCACTCCCCCGGGAGTATAAGATTCCTTTCTCCATGCATGTATCAGGTTTCAAATACCGTGAGATTGCAGAAAAATTAGGATTACCATTAGGTACAGTGAAGAGCCGTATATTCTTCACCCGTCAACGTTTACAACAAGAGTTGAAAGATTTTGTATAAATGAGGATAACGCATACAAACAAGCTTATAAGCAAAAGGAGCAAGGGGATAGATCCTCGTTGCTCCTTTCTTTTTATTTATGATTCAATTGTCACTTGCTTTTCTTGTTTTTGCCTTTTTTCTTTTCAACGGCTTTTTCTTCAGGTGGAAATTTTGGAACCAGATTCATCAGCCGTAATATCTGCTTTTGTCGTTTTAATATGTATGACGAAGGTTTCGCCGAGTTAAACCGTATCGGATTGGGCAGGGTAGCGGCGATAAGTGCGCATTGTCCCCGGGTCAGCTGGGCGGCTGTTGTTCCGAATTTGATCTTTGCGGTAGCTTGTGCGCCGTAGATGCCATTTCCCATTTCTATAGAGTTGAGATAGACTTCCATGATCCGTTCTTTCGACCAGAACAGTTCGATGAGAAACGTAAAGTAGACTTCGAGTCCCTTGCGTACCCACGAAGATTGCGGCCATAAGAACACATTCTTGGCTGTCTGCTGACTGATGGTGCTTGCTCCGCGTTTCCGTTTGCGTGTTTCGTTCTCTTTCATCGCCTTCTTGATTTCTACAAGATCGAATCCGTTGTGTTCGGCAAAACGGTTGTCTTCGGAGGCTATGACCGCCATCGGCAGGTTGGGAGATATCTTATCAAAAGAAACCCACGTGTGCTTCCACGTGGGTTTATCTCCTGAAAAAATCTGCTGAACGCTTCGGATAACCATCAACGGAGTGACATAAACCGGCATAAACCGATACACAATCACTGCCAACAGGGTGGATGCAAAGAAGAAAATCAGCAGGTTGCGCGTATAGCGCAGAATTTTTTTAATTAGCAGCTGCCTGTGCATCTTTAATCATCTGTTCACTTGCGTACATGTATACTTCTACACGACGGTTTTGTTCACGACCGGCAGCAGTGTCATTGCTTGCAACGGGATCGCTTTCACCCATTCCCTGTACACCTTTGATCTGATTGGTGGAAACACCACAGCTCAACAAATAACTGGACACGCTCTGTGCACGTTCTTGTGACAAGTTCAGATTTTTCTGCTGGCTTTGTGCGGCAGTGCTGTTTTTCCAGCCCTGGTTGTCGGTGTATCCGTAGATAGACACGTCCATATCCCGGTTCTGATTGAGCACATTGTTGGCAAACTTGCTTAAAGCAGATTTAGCAGCAGCACTTAGAGTTGCATTACCGGTAGTGAAAAGAATACCCGAATCGAATGTTACTTTCACGGCTTGCAATCCGTTGTTGTCTGTTATCTGTTCTACTTGTGCGCCTTCAATTTGTTTTGCTTCTGCTGCTGCTTTGTCCATCTTCTTACCGATAAGAGCACCCGTACCTGCACCTACTGCCGTACCGATAGCAGCACCAATAGCGGCGCCTTTACCTTTACCGATAACACCTCCCAGGATTGCACCCAGTGCAGCACCCGAACCACCACCGATAGCAGCACCTTTACCAGTGTTGTTCATACTTCCACAGCTACCAAAAATCATGGCAATACTCATGAAGAGAACCATAAATTTCATCTTGTTCATAATGTTGATGTTTTTTTAAATTGGTTTATAAATAATGTTTTTATACGAATCGCTTCGTATTATAAATAACAATGCAAAGATACATATTATTTGGCAAGCGTGTACTTTTTAAGTTAAAATAACTCGGATGAATCCCTTTGTTTGTTAATAAAGGAAAATGATCATTATCCTTTTATCGTTGAAGGAATACTTAAGCTCTTCTTTTTAATAATAATGAACCAACTCAAAAGAATTAAACCTTTGGCAACGGTGGTGACGCAGACTGCCCACCATATTCCTTCCACTCCCATGCCCATCCGCACAAACAGGATAGCAAGCGGAATACGCATATAGTTGCAACTGATGCTGATAATGGCGGGAGGTATGGTGCGTCCGATGCCGTAGAAAACTCCCTGCATGGTGATTTCGAGCATCATGAAGAGTTGGGAATATCCGTCGATCCGAAGGAATACACCTCCGGCTTCGTAGGCTGCCTGTTCGGGCACGAATATGGCAAAAACTTCGTTTCCGAAGAAAACGAATAGCAAAGTACAGAGTGTACCGAAGATTCCCGTCATCCATAGGGTGGTGTACCAGGATTTAAGTACCCGTTCGATTCGTCCGGCAGCATAGTTTTGGGCGATGAAGGCACTTAGTGCGGTGGAGAATCCCTGTGAGGTGTTCCAGGTGATTGCTTCGATTTGTCCCCCGGTGGTGAACGTCATTAAGCCGATGTGTCCTCCCTGTTCAGAGGCAGTGCGGCAGAGGAACATGTTGACGAAGGCAAACAGTGTATTTAAGGTGGCTACGGGTAATCCCAGTTTAAGGATTCTCCGCGTGTACTTTTTCTTTAGCCGGGTGAAGAAAGGGAAACCGCCCAGCAGGGCATCCCTGCAACGCAACTGATAGATGAAAATCAGGAAAACGCTTGCTTCCGCAATCCAAGTGGCATATGCCGCACCGTTTGTTCCCAGTCCGAAACCGAATATAAAGAGTGGGTCCAGAATGATATTCAAAATCAATCCTGTGCCACTGATAAAGAACGGGATTTTGCTACGTCCTGCTGCATTATAAATTCCGGTGAAGGCAGCGGAAAGGAAAACGAAAGGTAATCCGGTAGAAACAATCCGCAGATATTGAATGGCATTGGCCGTGATATGTTCCTCAAGTTCGTAAATACGTATGATAGGTTCTGCAAATATAAAAAGGAGCCCGCCCCAGCAAATGGAAATAATCAAAGCAATCGTGATATTATGGGACGCGAAGTGGCGGGCATCTTCCTGGCTTTGTGCACCGATGGATTGTCCGACACTCACTTCAGATCCCACCTTATTTAATAAGGAAATAGAACCGGACATCCACGTCAGGATTCCGACGGAACCGATGGCGGCTACGGCTTCACTTCCCAACCGTCCTACCCATGCCATGTCTGTGAGACTATATGCCATTTGAATAAACGACGTTGCCATGATTGGCATTGCCAGATTAAACAGTTGACGGTTGATGGGGCCTTTTGTCAGATTCTTTATTCCTTGCATATAATTTTTCTATTCAAAATGAGGTGCAAAGATACGTAAAATTACTATCTTCGCACGTCTAATTATTCATTAAACAAAGTATATAGATACTATGAAACAGAAATTTTCTACTATTTTTCTCCTGTTATTTATCTTACTGGCAGGTTCACAAGTGGTAGCACAGAATGCTCCGAAACCTTTTGATATCGAACAACCCTCACTTCGCGTATTCCTTCCTGCACCGGAACTGGCAACGGGGCGTGCCGTGGTCGCTTGTCCGGGTGGCGGATATAGCGGTTTGGCAGTCAACCACGAGGGGTATGATTGGGCACCCTATTTCAACAAACAAGGAATTGCGTTGATTGTTTTGAAATACCGGATGCCGAAAGGCGACCGCACACTGCCAATCTCGGATGCCGAAGCTGCTATGAAAACTGTGCGTGACAGTGCTGATGTATGGAATCTGAATCCGAATGACATCGGTATTATGGGCTCTTCTGCCGGCGGACATCTGGCATCCACCATTGCCACTCATGCTAAACCGGAACTTCGTCCGAATTTCCAGATTCTTTTCTATCCTGTGATTACGATGGATAAGTCATATACCCACATGGGATCTCATGATAATCTATTGGGTAAAGATGCTTCTGCCGAACTGGAAACAGAATATTCCAATGAAAAGCAAGTGACGAAAGATACGCCGCGTGCTTTTATCGTATATAGTGATGACGATAAGGTCGTTCCACCTGCTAATGGAGTTAATTATTATCTGGCTCTGAACAAGAACAATGTTCCTTCAGTACTTCATATCTATCCTTCCGGCGGGCATGGATGGGGGATTCGTGAAGGTTTTCTTTACAAGAATGAAATGCTGAATGAACTGACATCCTGGCTCCGTAGTTTCAAAGTGCCTCATAAAGATGCTATCCGTGTAGCTTGCATCGGCAATAGCATTACGTATGGGGCACGTATCAAGAATCGCAATCGTGACAGTTATCCGGCTGTGTTAAGTCGTATGTTGGGGGAGGCTTATTGGGTAAAGAATTTCGGAGTAAGTGCACGCACTCTGTTGAACAAGGGCGATCATCCTTATATGAATGAGAAGGCTTATCGGGATGCACTGGCTTTCAATCCCAATATCGTTGTTATCAAATTGGGTACAAATGACAGTAAATCATTCAATTGGAAGTATAAGGCAGACTTCACGAAAGATTTGCAGACGATGGTAGATGCTTTCAAAGCATTGCCTGCTCAACCGAAGATTTATCTTTGCTATCCTTCCAAAGCCTATCAGACCGGAGATAATATTAACGATGATATTATCTCTAAAGAAATTATTCCGATGATAAGGAAGGTTGCTAAGAAAAATGGCCTGCCTGTTATCGATCTTCATGCGGCAATGGACGGAATGCCTGATTTGTTCCCTGATAAGATTCATCCGAATGAAGAAGGCGCTAAAGTGATGGCAAAAGCCGTTTATCAGTCCTTGAAAAAGTAAAACAGAAACGCGAGAACTACCCCAAACAAACGGTTGGAACTTTCTCTCAAAGAGATTGCTCCAACCGTTTGTTTTTTAGTTTAATGACGAATAATCTTCTTATAATATGCTAAAAAAGTATCTTTTTGAAAGTCTGGTTTGGCGGTAATATCTATTTTTGCGCCCGAAAAATATTAAAATGATAAATAGCGTTATGAATAGACTACAAGATTTTACTTTTTTCTCGCAGTTGATGGCTAACGCTAACATGGGGTGGTGGAAAGCCAATTTATCAACTGCAAGTTATGAATGTTCTGAACTTATATTGGAGTTGTTAGGTCTGGATCAGACCGGAATGATCAGTTTTGAAGATTTCAATAAACGTATTCTGAAAGAAGAGCAACCTCCTACAACTGTTCATTCTTTTGGTGTGCATCAAAGACCGGAAACGGTATATTTGCTCGATACAGTAAAAGGAGCCGTTTGGATACGCAGTAAGATTTGCTTTCGAGAAACAGACGAAGACGGAAATGAAATTGTTTATGGAATAGCCGAAGTGCAGGATGGTCCTGATATGGCATCTGCTTATCAGGCCTTGCAATACAGTGAACGTCTCTTATATAACATTTTCAAGCATTTACCCATTGGTATCGAGTTGTATGATATGGATGGGACGTTGGTGGATTTGAACGATAGGGAATTGGAGATGTTTCATGTGGAGAAGAAAGAAGACATCTTGGGTATCAATATTTTCGAGAACCCAATTTTCCCGAAGGAGATGAAAGAACGGTTGAAGATGTATGAGGATGCCGACTTTACTTTTCGTTATGACTTCTCGAAAGTCGGGACCTATTATCAGAGCTCCCGAAAGGAAGGCACGATTGATTTGGTGACTAAAGTGACTACATTATATGATAGCAAATGCCAACCGATCAATTATTTGTTGATTAATGCAGATAAGACAGAAACAACCATAGCCTATAATAAAATACAGGAGTTTGAGGAGTTTTTCGAACTGGTTGGCGATTATGCCAAGGTCGGTTATGCTCACTTTAATGTTTTGAATGGACACGGCTATGCCCAAAAAAACTGGTACAGAAATGTGGGTGAATCGGATGGAACTCCGTTATCCGAGATTCTTGGTACATACCGGCATTTTCATCCCGACGACCGTGCCCTGCTGATTCAGTTTCTGGACGATGCACGAAAGGGACTTGCTGTCAAACTAGGTAAAGAGATGCGTATCCTTAGGGAGGACGGCACATGCACATGGACGTATGTCAATCTGTTAGTAAAGAGATACGCTCCGCAAGATCGGATGATCGAAATTATCAGCATTAATTATGATATTACAGAGCTAAAAAAAACAGAAGAAATGCTTGTCAAAGCACGTGATAAAGCCGAGTCATCCGATCGTTTAAAGTCTGCTTTCCTGGCTAATATGAGCCACGAGATCCGTACTCCTTTAAATGCCATTATTGGATTCTCAAGTTTGTTGGGCAGTACGGAAAATGCGGCGGAAAAAGAATTTTATAATTCCCAGATCAGTCATAACAACAAACTTCTGCTTGATCTGATTAATAATGTGATTGATCTTTCTAAGATAGAGTCCGGTTATCTGGAACTGCATCCGGATTGGGTCAATCTTACCGAACTTCTTGACGAGAGTGTAGCGGAGCACATTCATCAAGTACCCTCCGGTGTTGAACTCCTGACCCACTATCCGGAGCATGATTCTTTGGTGGAACTGGATAGGCCGCGCATTAAGCTGATATTGAAAAACTTCCTCTCGAATGCCTTAAAGAACACCACCACCGGATATGTGGAAGTCTTCTATGAGGTAGACCGGCAGTTTGTCCGAATCGGTGTTAAAGATACCGGCCGGGGTATTCCGCAGAATATGCTTGAAAAGATATTCGAAAGGTTTGAGAAGTTGGACTCTTTTGCTCAAGGGGCAGGTTTGGGCTTATCCATCTGTAAGTTGATTGTCGAAAAGATGAACGGACGGATAATAGTAGATTCCCAACTGGGAACAGGTACTACTTTTGTAATCGAATTACCGTGCCATTCTATGCCTGTTGAATAAGTATATTGGGAAAATATAAAAAAGAAAGATCCCCTTTGTTCATGACTGTTGCCATGAAAGTTTGTGATAAATAATATATTTCTTCCTTTAGTTGACTAAGTCAACTAAAGGGCGTATCTTTGCGCCATGAAACAGGAACATTTGAATAGTATAAGAGCCTTTAATAGGTTCTATACAAAGTTGTTAGGCGTACTTAATAAGTATTATTTAGAAAGTGAATTTGGACTTCCCGAGGTTCGCATTATTCAGGATGTTTATTTGCACCCTGATAGAAGTTCCAAAGATATATCCAGTGAGTTAAACATGGATAAAGGTTTGCTCTCCCGTTTATTAAAACAACTGGAACAAAAAGGGTATATATGTCGAAAAGGAACAGAAAGAGATAGTCGCATGGGGCTGATAAATCTCACACAAAAAGGATGTGAAATTTATCATCGCTTAAATGCTGCCGCTAATCAATCTGTGGAGGAAATTTTTGCACACCTGAATGATAACCAACTGCAAAAGATAATAAATAGTATGGACTTCATTTATAATACAATGAACGAAAAGGAAACAAATCTTGCAGTTAAGAAGGTTGCGCCCATTGTTATACGTCCAATAGAGGAAGAAGATAATACTTCAATTGCTTGTGTACTTCGTGCTTCAGTTGAAGAACATGACGCTCCTAAAGTCGGTACATTTTATGATGATCCACATACAGATATGATGTTTCAGACTTTTAATATAAAAAATGCAGAATATTGGGTGGTTGAATGTGACGGTGTAATATTGGGTGGTGCCGGCTTTTATCCAACTAAAGGCCTGCCCCAAGAGTATGCTGAATTGTCAAAATTCCATTTTAAACCGGAACTTAGGGGAAAAGGAATTGGAAAACGTCTACTGCAGCTAATAGAACAACGAGCAATAAAGGCAGGATATACACATATGTATATTGTTTCATATCACGAGTTTGGAAATGCTGTTGCTATGTATGAAAAATGCGGGTATAAGCATATAAGTAGTGCATTAGATAAGTCAGGGCTTTATCAGGACGCACCTTTTCATATGGTGAAAGAGTTGCAGAGAAAAGTGTGACTATCATTTTTAGAAAATATGATAGTGATTATTGATTACGGATATAATATAAAAAAAACTCCTGCAATACCTTGATATTGTAGGAGTTATCTTTTTCTGTTCTGTGTTTCAGTGATCCGCCTGGGATTCTCCTGAGAGAGTTACCATGCTGATATTTAAAACTTTATATTTTTTGCTTCAAGCATATCCCATGAATTAACCCACTGATTTGCTACATGCTTTTGCGGTAGTTTGCTCATGGAGAATACTGAGGACAAAGATATATCTTTTCTTTGTATTTGCATGATCAGATACATAATATTGTTTTCACAGAAAACAATAACTTTATTTATTATATCAAACAAGTAGTTTAACATTGACTTTTTGGGTATGTTTAAACATAATTGCATTTTCAAATATTTTGGGAAATTACTATTGTAAAAATAAACACTTTGTTGATGGCTGTTAATGATTCAAAGTGATATCACTTACATTAACCATGTTTGAAGTGGTACAATCTTATGAATTCCATTGACAGCAGGGAATAATACGTAAGCACTCATTGTACGGCTATAATACCCACAAAGGTATTGTAGCCCACATTGAGTTGTATTTTTGATTAATAATT